>JANOAW010000491.1:0-2134 GCA_031411355.1 Hyphomicrobiaceae bacterium
CGGTTTACGCGGTCGTGCGTTTTGACTTGGTTCGGCGAAGTCCCGCGCATGCCTCGGGAAGGATATCGCGGAAGAGTTCATCAACTTCGCTCGCAGCATCCGCGCCGGCGCTGCCCATGTTCCACACGACTGTGCCCTGCCCCGGCGCGTCGGCATAGACCTGGCGAAGCGTCATGGCGTTGCTGGCGACCTTGAGATTGAGTTGTTCGGCGGCGTGTTTCATGTCGCCAGTCAAGCGGTAACGCTGGCGAACCATGCTGAGCACGATCACCGCATCCGGCTTCCCACCGCGAATGTCCTGGGCTTGGCGTAAGACCCGAGTTGCCTCGGCGAGCGCCCTCACCTCCAGCATCGACGCCTTGCACGGCACGATCGCAAGATCGGCGCGTAAGAGCAGCGCGCGGCTGGTATCGACTTGTCCGCCAGGTGCGTCGGCGATGACGTAGTCGGCTTTTTCGTGGAGTGCCACCAGCTCATCAAGCATGGCGTTGGCGTCATTGAAGCGTACAGCCGTGACGGCGGGTACGGCTTCCCGAATCCAGCCCGAAGAGGATTGCTGTGTGTCACAGTCGGCGAGGATGACGCGGTGCCCGAACTCGGACAGCCACGCGGCCAAATGCACACTGACGGTGCTCTTGCCGACTCCTCCCTTGCTATTGGCGATGGCGATGATGCTCATGAACCACCGATAGCACGGTTTACGCCGGGCATGCAAGCACGAATTGATGTTGCCTGTGCGATAGTGCGTCTGGTGTGTCGTTCATGCCACAGGCCGTTTGGATTCATGCGCGTCATGACGTCGTGACGGTAAGACAGAATGACATCACGACGGCCAACATCACGAGCGTCAGGCGAGTGGGTTGTCGGTGCTTTCACCGTGAAATGTGTCCTGTGCGACGCACAGGGGAGATGTCTGCTCTCAGTATGTTTGTATTGCATGGGGTCTTGTCCGAGTTCGGGTGGGACAGAAGAGGGATCTTCTGATGGCGTGGACGCCGGTTCCGCACGAACTCGGATTGCCCGCGAAGCGGGCACGCCTGTGGCAAGAACGACGCGCTCTCAATTGACTGGCTAACGATGCTGTTTGGCGAGCGCTGATTCGTACAACTGGAACGCGAGCCGCCGCGTGGATTCGATGTCCGGAATGCGTCCTTCGACCGCCATGCGTTCGACAAACGCGACGAGGGCGCAGCCGTGAAAGAGGTCGTCTAGAATGGAATTGTTGTCGTCGGTCATCACCTTGGCGGACATGAGGATTGAATCTCGCACGACCGATCGTCGATGTCGATCGAAAAGTGAGGCCCGACGCGATGGCAGCGGGCCGTCACCTCAATGTTCGGATGGTAGGTAGAGTGTCCATCGCCGGCCATCAAAGCCCGCCCAAATGTCGGCGCGATCGAGCGGAAAATACGTGAACGCAATGCGCTTGGTCAGAATGGGTTGATCTTGATCCACTTCGCATACCAGACTGGCCGATTGGTCGTCTCGAACGCGCAGGCTCCAGAATTGCATGTCACCGGCACGAGGATCGAGTGCGATCTGCATTTGCATCTCGCGAGATCCCAGGGCGAGTGCGATCTCATCGATCAGCCAATATGCACCGCCGGCCTCGGCAAGGTATTGAATGCCGGGCGTGTAAAGGACGTGTGGGTTGAGCGGATGCCGAAAGCGTTGCAGGTCGCCGATGAATTGACGAAGGTCGCTATGAGTGAGTGTGCGGGTCATACGGCCTCCGTCGCAATGGTGGCTTCGATTTCCGGCTCGGCATACATGTCCTGTGCGGTGATTTCGAGTGTCTCCCAGGAGATACCGCACGTCGCATCGTGACATCGTTTGGCTCTTTGAAGCACCGCCCAGCATTGCTCCGGCGAGAGATCCGGACGGACTTCCGAAACATCTTCGATGCACCAGATGATGGCGATCGCGTTTCGGTCTGCGAGCAGCGTGTGAATGTCAGTGTCAGTTGAGTCGGTGAGGGTGTGAGTCATGATGAGAATCCTTTCTCGTTGTGGTGAGGACCGGGCACCGACGGTCAACCGGTGCCCGATCGGATGAGTTACTCTTTGGCTTCGCTGGCGATGCGAAGACTGATTCGGCCGTCGATCGGAGTGCATTCGAGCAGCACGTTGAAGCC
>JANOAW010000492.1:0-11234 GCA_031411355.1 Hyphomicrobiaceae bacterium
CAAGTCCTCGACGATCTGGAAACCACTTGATGGCGTTGTTGACGCACGTGGCGTAGACACAACCGACACCGATTCCCGCGACCGCGGCGGCGCCGTAGAACATGGGCAAGGTGGTCGCATATGAATAGAGAACCCACGCGAGGCCGGTCAAAAGGCCACCGAACAGCACGATGCGGCGCGGCCCGTATTTGTCGATCAGATACCCCTCGATGGGGGTGAGCCAGGTCTGCAGCAGGACGAACACGGTGAAGATCACCTGGACCGATGCTTCGGACCATTTGAACGTCTTCTGAATTTCCGGGACGAACAACGTCCATGCGTATTGGATGTTGGCGGCAGCGACCATGCAGATCACGCCAAGCGCAATCTGCAACCAGCGCCGGTTTGCACCGTCAGCCGTGTCCATGGCATTTCCCCCGCATCGGCAACTTGATGTGCTGCCTGTGACAAGGCCAGTTTATCCGGCTCTTTTTGTCGAATATCCGACCGCGGCGCCGATTTTCACGCCGACGCGGACATCCGTTCATTGAACGCATGTTGGGATACGGTATGCCAGCCAACTCTGCCGCGCAATCACATGCCGAGAACTAGGTTCGCACGTGCGAGACGGCGCCTCATTCGGCGTCTTCGAGGTCGATGTCGAGAATGGCCATCTGGAACTGGTAACTCGTCTTGTCGGCGGTAATGATGGCGTAGCTTTCATCACCGACGAACACCTCCGCACTGTCCTTGAGCTTGCCGCGTGAGCGCACGGCCAGTATCTTCGAACCGAGCCGGTCCCGCAGGAACGTCTGCAGACGCAAAAGTTCGGTCACGTCGAGTTTCTGCGGCGGTTCTTTGATTTCCCAGCTCAACTGGTAGGACCGGTCGCCATCCTCGTCGTCGACCACGATCGATGCGACCGGCCGTTCGCCAACGAACATGTCGGCCTGGTCTTTCTTTTGCGGACGCGGACGCACGGCTATGGCGCGATTGCCGTAGACTTTGCGCAGATACGATTGGAGTTTCGACAGTTCGGTCGGGGTCATGACTGGGCTCGTGTCGACGAATTTTCGGGTCGGCGCGGTCTAGGCGACCGGACGGCCGAGAGCAATCCATCCCGAATGCGGCAGGATTTCGAGGTGCGACGTGACCCGAACGGGTCACCATCCGCCCCAGGCGACGAAATCCGGGTTGCGGAAGCGGTCGCAGGCCTTGCCGTAGGTCAATGTCGCGCCAGCAAACGTCGTGACCTTGCCACCGGCGGCCGTCAGGACCGCTTGGCCGGCGGCGGTATCCCACTCGTTGGTTGGGCCGGCGCGCGGATAAAGGTCGGCGTCGCCGGCGGCGATCAGGCAGAATTTCAACGACGAGCCGGCCGAGCGTCGTTCGACGACGTTGAAACGGCCGAGAAATGCCTCCGTTTCGGCCGTCAAATGAGAGCGACTGGCGACCACGACCACCGCGTTCGGATCCGCCGGTCGCACGTGTAGACGGCGAGTTCCGAGCGTTGCCAGAGATGTCGCGGCCGCATCAGGGGCGACACGGACGTGGACCGCTGTCGCTCTGTCGAGGGTCACGTACAGATCCCCCGTCGCCGGCGCATACACGAGCCCGAACACGGGCGTCTGATCGCGCACCAGGGCGATGTTGACGGTGAACTCGCGACGACCCGCAATGAATTCCCGCGTTCCATCCAACGGATCGACCAGAAAAAAGGTCTCGCCGATCGCCGGGGTGTGGCCGGCCGCCATCGCCTCCTCAGCGATCACGGGGATGCCTGGCGCAAGGACGGCCAAGGCCTGCAGGATGAGAGCTTCACTGTCCTGATCGGCAACGGTCACCGGCGATAAGTCGGCCTTTGTCTGTACGGTCGCCCCGGACCGGAAATGGCGCATCTGGATGGCGCCTGCCGCCAGCGTCACTGGTAACAGTGCATCAGCAAGTTGGCCGGATGAGAACGCCTCGCGAAACCCTGACATTCCGTTTGCATCCTTTTGCGCGAAACGACATGCCGGATGCAGCCGTAACTCAAAAAGCATAGAGCGGCCTTAACCTTACGGCAACGAACGCCTGCAATGACTTGTCTGTTGGCAGCGCAGGCGCGAAGCAGCTAGGTCTATCGGACCGAGTTGGCGACGTGCGTGTGCTCACGGCCGACGGCAATCGTCAGTCACTGAAGCCTTTGAAGTCACGTCACTGAAATCACGCGCCACGCTCGGCGACGCGTGCGCCCCCGCGCACGTCTTTCGACACCACTTGGACCGCCCATCCATGACCCTCCGCGTTCAGCCGTCGGATCTCGAGATCGCCTCCCTGATTTCGTCCAAGATCTGTCACGATGCCATCAATCCGGTCAGCGCGATCAGTCACGGCTTGCAGATGCTCGACGACGGCGACGCCGAAAATCAGAAATTCGCCATGGACATGATCCGCAACGTCACGGCGCAGGCGTCGGCCCGCATCGAGTTTGCGCGCGTGGCCTTCGGTGCGTCGGGCCCACAGACCGTACCGATCGATCTCGGTAAAGCCCGAGACGTGGTCGAGCGCTATGTCTCGCCTGCCGACGCCAACGGGCGGCGCAAGCACCGGCTCACCTGGGAAGTGCCCGCGATCATGATCGAAAAGGACAAGGGCAAGCTGCTCCTCAACATGATCGCCGCCGCAATCGCCACCCTGCCGCGCGGTGGCGATATCCGGGCCACGATGACAGGCACGCCGGCGCAGCCGCTGTTCGTCGTTCGTTGCGCGGGCGTCGGGGCAAAAATTCCCGATGCCTTGAGCAAAGTCCTTGCCTGTGCCGAGGGCGAGCTCGATGCCATGAACATTCAATACTATTACATGCACCGCTTGACTGCAGGCGCGGGCATGACCCTCGACGTGGCCCGCGACGGTGCCGACGTCGTCCTGGCCTCACGCATGGCGAGCTGACGCGACATATATATGTCGTCATCGGGCCGACCGTGTCGCGTGGACAAGTTCAGGCCGCCCTCATGCATCTCATCGACAACGCATACATCCGCATTCCCGCCGGACTGGTCGTGCGCGGCGGCGGATTTGGGCGCGTCGACGTCGGGGTTCGCTTTGGCATCATCGATCGCGGATCAGACGGCATCTGCCTCGTCGACACCGGCTATGGGCCAACCGTCACCTCGAATGCCACCCGTCGTCGAAGCATGAAGTTTCACAATTGGCTGTTGTCGCCAAGGCTTGTCGATGGCGGTCAGCCCTTGGATGCGCTGGCGCGTCTGGGAAAATCGCCGGCCGACGTGCGCACGATCGTGCTGACGCATTTCCATCCTGATCATGTCGCAAACCTCACGCTGTTCCCGACCGCCCGCATCCTCGCCTGCGGGCGCGCCGCACGAACGATCGAGACGCTGGGCGCCTTTGGGCGCATGCGTCACGGCATCTTTTCCGAACTATTGCCGGCGGACCTCCTTGCCCGCATCGAGCCGATCGAGGCTTGCCCGACCAAACCGACATGGACGCGGCTCGATCTCGGCCACGACATCTTCGGCGACGGCTCGTACCTTGCCATCCCCCTGCCCGGTCATGCTCTCGGACATACGGGCCTGCTGTGGCGAGAGGCGACCGGCCCCGTCTCTAACGGACCCGTCTGCTACGCCGCGGATGCGACCTGGACATTGCAGGCGCTGGAACAAAATCGTTCCACCGAGGCCGCACGTTTTGTCGTGTTTGCCGACCGTCGCGCCGGTTGCCAGAGCGAGGCCCGCTTACGCGCTTTCATCGCCGAGGGCGGAACCGTGCGGCTCTGCCACGAGATCAGACATGATATCAGGCCGCCGGGCGGGGAGTGAACAAGGTACACCGCGAGCCGGTCAGGGGCTGGACGTGTGGGAGAGCCAAATTGGCTGGGGACGAAACGTGGCTGGCAGCGTGGGTGGAATGCATTCCACAGCGTCGATCAAATTGCGTTACGATTTATTGGCACCCCAAGATTGTGCGCGATGCTGACCATCCGTCGGCCAATATATTGCCTTTGAATCAACAGGTTCGCCACTTTTTACGCCAGAACGGTCTGGTTGCCACCACGACCCGCTTCGCGCCGACGGGTCGAAACGGGACAAATGAACGATTGAAACGATAATGTCGCATCCAAAGGTGGGACTGTTGCGAATGAGACGCGAACGCTTTTAGGCAGCCATGAGGCCAACTTTGGTCGAATACTTTCCTCTTGGTGACAAAACCATGATTTGAAAGGTGAGTTTTCCTGCCGCAGTTCGCAGTTGCAACAAAGACTGTCGGGTCCACGAGCCCTGCCCAACACCCGACCAAGTGAAAAATGCACCCAGAGGAACAGTTTCCCCCAGTTCACACAAATGTAAGAATGAACTACGTTCATCTGTGGATTCTTGCTCAAACTGTTGAGCTTTTCGATTTGGTCATAGTTCAATTCTGCAAGCTCACCCATCGCGACTCCGACCGATCGAAATTGGTCAAGTTCGACTTCCCGCCAGAGGTTGTTGTCATCATCTCTTCATCATGGTTTAACCATTTCATCAGCGAGCGGCTCCCCCGAGTTGGCTCACACACTTCACGGTGCGGCAGGACGATCATGACAGACCGTCGGGCCTCAGAAGTCGAGCTTTAGAAGTCAGGCTTTAGAAGAAGTCAGGCTTTAGAAAACGTCGAAAGACGGCGTCGTCCTGGTAGGTCCCACGTGGTGCGTTGATCGTCAGGGATATTACGACCGGCTCTGTAAAGCCGTCAGGTTTGGATTGCGCAACGTGTGCACTCCACGCCGATACAATGTGTCAAAAGTCCGGCTGCGCCGGGCCTCGTGCGGACGACGAGTCGTCCCCTGAAATGGTGTTCGAGCGTGTCAACGGTTTCTTCCAATGGGGGCACTGTTGCCGACGTATCCGTCGAGGATACATGGCAACGGTTGGCGTCCGATCCTGCGAGCGTCCTCATCGACGTGCGCACGAAAGCTGAATGGTCTTTCGTCGGCCTACCCGACTTGACGACGATCGGTAAGCAGCCGGTGTTGATCGAGTGGCAGCAATTTCCCACCAACCTGGTGGATGCAGATTTCACGAATCGCCTGACCGAAATGTTGGATCAGGCGGGCACCGGAAAAGACAGCGAACTGTTCTTCCTGTGCCGGTCCGGCGGCCGCTCGATGATGGCGGCCCGGGCAATGAGCAGCGTGGGCTATACGCGCTGCATGAACGTCGCTCATGGATTTGAGGGAGGCCTCGATCGGGAGCGACACAGAGGGCAGGCGGACGGGTGGAAAGCCCGGAAGCTGCCGTGGGTCCAGGGCTAGCGGTATCCTGACCTCCATCCGATCGTAAGCGTACCCGTCCGAAGAGGGCTCTTCCGGACGCGGCGTGACGCGCGCGCGATCTCGATACTCGATTGCACTGCAGTTCCAGCGGGGTAACATGACTCAGTTTGCTATCGTCGATCCATCTTCGGCCAACGCCGTCGATGGAACAGGATCTTTGTTCCCGACCAACGAGCAGGTGCAGAAGATCCGGGATATGCTGCGCGGACGCCTTGGTGACGACACGTATTCGAGCTGGTTCAAAAGCCTCGAGTTCAACGAGCGCCGGGGAACCGTGTTGCACGTGTCCGTGCCGACGCAGTTCCTCAAGAAATGGTTCCAGCAGCATTTCTCCGATGTCGTGATGCAGTGCGCCAGCCGTGAACTGGGCGCGATCGATCGCCTCGACATCGCCTTGCGGGTGCCGACGGCGCCGCAACATCGGGCCGCAGAGACGGCCGCTACGACGCGCAGCGAAACCGGTGATGTCCGCAGCACCGACGCCGCGCCGTCATCCGGGGGCCTGCGCGCTCTGCCCGTGCCGAATATGGTGCGTTCACAGGCGGCCGGATTCGAAGGCTCGCCCCTCGACCCGCGTTGCACGTTCGAAAACTTCCTCGTCGGCCCGTCCAACCGCATGGCGCATGCAGCGGCGGTCCAGGTCGCAGAAACCGTGTTCGAGGAAGCACGCGGATTCAACCCGCTGTTCCTTCACGCCAACGTCGGCCTCGGCAAGAGCCATCTCCTGCATGCCATCGCGTGGGAAGTTCAGCGCCGCGTACCTCAGGCCAAGGTGTTGTATCTGACCGCGGAGCGCTTCCGCTTCCAGTTCGTCGACGCCATCAAGTCCGAGCAGGCCATGGCCTTCAAGGACAAGTTCCGCCACATCGATATCCTGCTCATCGACGACTTCGAATACATGCAGGGTGATAAAACCGAGCAGGAATTCGAGCACATCGTCAACGCGCTCATCGACGGTGGTCGTCAGGTCGTCGTCGCCTCGGCCCGTCCGCCCGCACAGATCGAACGGCTGAACGAGCGCATGCGCTCGCGCTTGTCGCGCGGCCTCGTGTCTGAAATTCAGGCACTCGATGAGGAGCTGCGGCTGCGCATTCTCGAAAAGCGGGTCGCCGATAAACGCGCCGCCGATCCATTGTTCGATGTGCCGCGCGCCGTCCTCGATCTGCTCGCCGAAAAACTGACCGAGAACGGTCGCGAGCTGGAAGGCGCCATCAATCGTCTCTACGCCACCTGGCAGTTGGCGCGTTCGCCGATCACGTCGGACGGCGCCGAGAGCATCATCCGCGATCTTCTGTCCGGCGTCGAGCCGCGCCGCGTCAAGATCGAGGATATCCTGAAGGCGGTGTCGCGCCACTTCGCGGTATCGAAACAGGACATCCTTTCGCAACGCCGGCACCGCTCGGTGGTCTGGCCGCGTCAGATCGGCATGTATCTGGCGAAGCAGATGACATCGAGATCACTGCCGGAAATCGGCCGCCGTTTCGGTGACCGTGACCACACCACGGTTCTGCACGCGATCCGCAAGATCGACAAAGTGCTCGAGAACGATACGCGCCTGCGCGACGAACTCGAAGAGCTGAAGAAGCAGATCGGCCGCTGAGCGCCGATCTCAGTCGAAATTTCCGCACGACCCATTGGGTCGCGGACCAGAAATCCGCTGGCGCCCAGAGGGCTTCAGGGCACAGTGGAGCGGGAGGAGGGGTCGCCGACGCGAGTTGGCGACCCCTTCGTTTTTTAAAAGGAAAAATCTGACGGCGGACGACACGACGCTGTCTCCGCTTGAGCTGCATTTACGCCCCCATCGAGCCGCGCTAAGAGGCGCCCACGCTCTGAGGGGACCGCCGCACCGTGTTCAAGAAAATTCTGATCGCCAATCGCGGCGAAATCGCCTGCCGCGTCATCAAAACCGCCCGCAGAATGGGCATTGCGACGGTGGCGGTCTATTCGGATGCGGACCGGGACGGCATGCACGTCGAGATGGCCGACGAGGCCGTGCACATCGGCCCGGCGCAGGCCGCCGAAAGTTATCTCGTCATCGACAAGATCGTGGCCGCCTGCAAAGCCACCGGCGCCGAGGCGGTGCATCCGGGTTATGGCTTCTTGTCCGAACGCGAAGCGTTTCCGATCGCCTTGCAGAAGGCCGGCATCGTCTTCATCGGCCCCAATCCCAGGG
Source organism: Hyphomicrobiaceae bacterium (assembly GCA_031411355.1). GTDB lineage: Bacteria > Pseudomonadota > Alphaproteobacteria > Rhizobiales > Hyphomicrobiaceae > JABFRJ01. The sequence continues at coordinate 7,467 of JANOAW010000492.1, forward strand.
CCATCGCCGCCATGGGCGACAAAATCGAGAGCAAGAAGGCTGCCGCCAAGGCCAACGTATCGACAGTTCCCGGTCATCTCGGCGAAATCTCGGACGCAGCGCACGCGCAGCGCATCGCCAAGGAAATCGGCTATCCGGTCATGATCAAGGCCTCCGCCGGTGGCGGCGGCAAGGGCATGCGTATCGCCTACGACGACAAGGAATGCGCCGAAGGCTACATGCTCGCCCGATCGGAAGCCAAATCGAGCTTCGGCGACGATCGCGTGTTCGTCGAGAAGTTCATCGAAAACCCACGTCACATCGAAATTCAAGTGCTCGGCGACAAGCACGGCACCGTGCTCTATCTCGGCGAGCGCGAATGCTCGATCCAACGCCGCAACCAGAAAGTGCTGGAGGAGGCGCCCTCACCGCTGCTCGACGAGGCGACACGGCGGAAAATGGGCGAACAGGCCGTCGCCCTGTCGAAGGCCGTCGGTTACGACAGTGCGGGTACGGTCGAGTTCGTCGCCGGACAGGATCGATCGTTTTTCTTTCTCGAGATGAACACGCGTCTGCAGGTCGAACATCCCGTCACCGAGATGATCACCGGTATCGATCTCGTCGAGCAGATGATCCGCGTCGCCTACGGCGAAAAACTCGCCTTCAAGCAATCCGACATCAAACTCACGGGCTGGGCTGTCGAAAGCCGTATCTACGCTGAAGATCCGTACCGCAATTTTCTGCCTTCGATCGGTCGGTTGACCAAATATCGCCCACCGCACGAGGGACCGCTCAACGGTGGCACCGTGCGCAACGACACGGGTGTGTTCGAAGGCGGCGAGATCTCGATGTACTACGATCCCATGATCGCCAAACTGGTCACGCACGCAGCCACCCGCCAGCAAGCCATCGATCTGCAGGCAGAGGCGCTGGACGCGTTCTGTGTCGAGGGCATCCAGCACAACATCCCGTTCCTGACGTCGGTCATGCAGCACCCCCGTTGGCGCTCCGGCAATATTTCGACGGGCTTCATCAAGGAAGAGTTTCCGAACGGGTTCGTGCCGCGATCAGCCGACCCTGAAGAACGCCGGACCCTGGCGGCCGTCGCGGCCTTCATCGATCACCTGAGCAACGCTCGTCGTCGCCAAATCACCCACCAGATGGCTGGTCCGGCCGTGCGCTTCGCCGAACATCGCGTCGTTTCGATCGCGGGCAGCTTCCTGCCAGTGAAAGTCGAAGGCAACATCGGATCGCCGACGACAGTGACATCGCTCGATGATCAGGGACATGCCGCAAAACAATTGACGCTCGTATCGGCGTGGTGGCCGGGCGAACCCGTATGGCAAGGCACAGTCGACGGCCGTCCCGTGTCGGTGCAGGTGAAACCGATCCTGAATGGACATCTGCTCGCTCATCGCGGGGTTTCGGCGACAGTGCACGTCTACACCGCACGCGAGGCCACGCTCGCAGCTCTGATGCCTGAGAAAAAAGCCGCCGACATGAGCAAGTTCCTGCTCTGTCCGATGCCGGGCCTCGTCAAGGCCGTGCATGTCGTCGAGGGCGCAGATGTGAAGGCCGGTGACACCCTGGCCGTGGTCGAGGCCATGAAGATGGAAAACGTTCTGCGCGCGGAGCGGGACGGACGCGTTAAAACCGTCAAGGCCAAAGCCGGAGACAGTCTGGCGGTCGACGCCGTGATCCTCGAGTTCGCGTGAGCCCAATCATCACGGAAGCAGTCACAACGGAAAATGACAGGCGACGCGCCGCGAGGCGTCACCGTCCAACGGCGGCGAGATCTCGCGACACACGGCCTGCACGTGCGGACACCGTTGGTGGAAATGACAGCCCGGCGGCGGCGACAACGGCGACGGCAATTCGCCAGATATTGGCTTGAAATCGACCGTTTGCGACGGATCCAGACGAAGTCTCGGCACACTGTCGAGGAGCGCGCGGGTGTAGGGATGATGCGGCTGAGCGAACACCGCATCCGTCGCGCCGGTCTCGACGATGCGCCCGAGATACATGATGGCGACACGATCCGAGATGTGCCGCACGAGGCCGAGATCGTGGCTGATGAACAGCATGGTCAGGCCGAGATCACGGCGCAGTTGCGCAAACAGATTGATGATTTGCGCCTGGATGGACACATCGAGCGACGCCACCGGTTCATCGCAGACGAGCAGATCGGGTTGCATCGCGAGGGCGCGTGCGATGGCAATGCGTTGGCGTTGACCGCCAGAAAACTGATGCGGAAAACGCTGTGCGACGTCGGGGTCGAGACCGACCGCGGTCAACCATTTTGCGATGTAGGCTGTGGCCGCGTCACGTGTGACGAAGCCGTGTGCGAGCGGCCCCTCGAGTATCGTGTCGCCGATGCGCATGCGCGGATCGAGAGACGCGAAGGGGTCCTGAAACACCATCTGCACCCGCGTCGTGGTTTTGACCGCACGCCGGCCATGCCCGGCCATGACGGGTCCGCCATCGAGCAGCACGCGTCCTTCGCTCGGCGGCAGGATACCGGCGATCGCGCGCCCGAGTGTCGATTTCCCACAGCCCGATTCGCCGGCAAGGCCGAGCACTTCGCCACGTCCGATGCTCAAACTGACATCGTCGACAGCGTGTACGGTCCGGGTCTCGATCGCAGCCCCGAGGCGTGCGGCGATCTTGTCCCCGAGGCCGATGATCGGCGTGAAGCGCTGCGACACGCGATCGACGGTCAGCAGTGGCGTCACGCGAGCACCTCGATCGCCGAATTTACGAGTGGATGATGGCACCGCACGGCCCGCGTTCCATCTTCGACCCGCTCGGGCGCGACTGCACAGACGTTGGTCGCGTACCCGCAGCGGGGTGCAAAGGCACAGCCCGGCGGCAATTTGAGCATGGACGGCGTGGTGCCGGGGATCTGTCTCAGCTCGCGCCCGTTGGCAGCTGAGGGCAGGCTGTCGAGCAGCCCGCGGGTGTAGGGGTGACGCGGCGCGCGCAGCACGGTCGCAACCGGTCCCTCTTCGATGATGCGACCCGCGTACATCACGAGCAGGCGACTCGCCAGTTGCGACACGGTTGCCAGATCGTGGCTGATCCAGATCATCGCGGTGCCGAGCGATCGGGCCAGATCCTTCATCTCGGCGAGCACTTGCGCCTGGATCGAAACGTCGAGCGCTGTCGTCGGCTCGTCGCACACGATCAGCTTTGGTCGATTGAGCAGCGCAATGGCGATGGCGACGCGTTGGCGCATGCCGCCCGAGAATTGATGCGGGTACCCCTCGAGCCGGCGCCGCGCGTCGGGTATCCCGACCTGGTCGAGCACGTCGGTCGCCCTGGCATCGGCGGCGGTGTCGCTCATGCGCTCGTGAGCTGCGAGCGCGAGCCGCATCTGGCGACCGATCGTCAGCACGGGATTGAGTGTCGTCGACGGGTCTTGGAACACCATCGCGATCTCGCGACCGCGCATGGACCGCAAGGCTGCGTGCGAGAGGCCGACCAAGTCTCGGCCGTTGAGTTCAATGGCTCCGCCGACGATACGGCCGGGTGGATCGATCAGCCCGAGGATCGAAAAACCCGTCACGCTCTTGCCCGAGCCGGACTCGCCGACCAAGCCGACGATTTCGCCGGCCGCGACCGTAAACGACACGCCGTCAACGGCTTTCACGACCCCGGCTCGGGTGGCGAAGTGCGTCGACAGATGTTTCACGGCCAGCAGTGGCACGTCGCTCCGCTGGCTCATCGCTGCAGCCTCGGGTTCAATTGATCACGCACTTGGTCGCCGACGAGATTGATCGCGACGATCAG
>JANOAW010000493.1:0-6527 GCA_031411355.1 Hyphomicrobiaceae bacterium
CCGATGATAATGATGGTCCGCTGCCAGACCCGCACCCACCCGCTGCGCGGTAACTTCAAGTCCGTCATCTCACTTGCGTCCTCTGAGATCGGACCGATGAGTAGGGGCCAATACTTGCGTACCGATTAACTACCAGTTCCAGATGTGGACCCAGCCCGACCACATCATCGACTATCTGGCGTTCGCCAAGGATTACGTCGCCGAATGTGAAGAACGCTACGGACAGGACATCGTCGAGACAACGTTGGACTGCGCCCACGCCTTGATGAACCAGGGCGTCAGCCGCAATCTCGTGCCGCGCGCCCGTGACCTCGCCAAGCGGGACGCGGTGAAACAGCAGGCGCGCGCCGAGCACAACGAGAGGACGTTCGATCAGGTGTTCGCGCGCACCATGCCCGACATCAACAAGGGCGAACCCGCGCCCAAGCCGACGGCGGCACAAGCCGAGGCCAAGCGCCTGGGGCTGCCTGAGGAAAATCTGCTTTATTTCCTTGAGAAGAACGCGCCGAAGCTCGCGGACTGGCAGCGTGAACTGTTGCGCATCGTGCGCAATCTTGCGCAATATTTCTATCCCCAACGCCAGACCAAGCTCATGAACGAGGGCTGCGCCACGTTCGTGCACTACGAGATCATCAACCGCATGTACGAGCGTGGCTGGTTAACCGACGGATCGATGCTGGAATTTCTGCATTCCCACTCGTCGGTCGTGTTTCAGCCGACTTTCAACGATCGCCGGTATTCGGGCATGAACCCCTATGCGCTCGGCTTCGCCATGATGCGCGACATCCAACGCATCTGCACCGAGCCGACGTCGGAAGACAAAGACTGGTTTCCCGATTTCGCCGGCAACGGCGATTTCATGGGCACGCTGCGTGACGCCTGGGCCAATTACCGCGACGAAAGTTTCGTGTTGCAGTTCCTGTCTCCGAAACTGATGCGCGACTTCCGCTTCTTCGCCCTCAAGGACGACGCGCGTGATCCGGCGGTGCGCATCACCGCCATCCACGACGAGCGCGGGTTCAAAGACGTGCGCCGGCGCCTCGCGCGCAGCTATGACGTGGCGGCCCTCGACCCCGACCTGCAGGTCACGGACGCAGACCTCTCGGGCTCGCGCCGGCTCGTCATCACCCACACGGTGCGCAACGGTATTACTCTCGACAAGACCGAGTGTGAGCGAACGATGCAGTGCATCGCACAGCTGTGGGGGTATCGCGTGCGCCTGGTCGAGGTCGACGTCGACAGCGGGCGCGTGCTCAAGGAGCACGAAGTCCTGCCGATGCCGGTGTGACGACCGCACCAGCCATGTCAGCAACGTCCGAACGCCTCAATCCCTATCAGCCGCGTGGTCTTGCGCTCGGGCTCGAAACCGTGGCCGCCTGGATGCTCGCGGTGCTGTGGGTGTTGCCGCTGTTGTATGCCGTATGGACCGCGTTTCATCCGGCGGAATATTCAGCCCGATTCGTGCCGACGGCACCGCTCACGCTCGACAATTTTGTACGCGCCTGGGCGGCGGCGCCGTTCGCGCGCTATTTTCTCAACACGGTGGTTCTGGTCACGCTCATTCTCACCTGCCAACTGGTGCTCGGGACGTTGGCTGCTTATGCCTTTGCGCGTTACGAATTTCCCGGCCGCGGTCTCGCATTCGCGCTGGTTCTGGCGCAATTGATGATCATGCCCGATGTGCTGCTGGTCGAAAACTACAAGACGATGAACAAGCTCGGCATTCTCGATTCTATTCCGGCCATCGCTCTGCCCTACATCGCCTCGGCGTTCGGCATCTTTCTGTTGCGGCAGACGTTCAAGACGGTGCCGAAGGAGCTCGACGATGCGGCGCGGGTGGAAGGCGCGGGAGCCCTGCAGACGCTGTGGCGCGTGTACGTGCCGCTGGCAAAACCCGTGTATCTCGCCTACGGACTTGTCTCGATTTCATTCCACTGGAACAACTTCCTGTGGCCGCTGATCGTCACCAACTCGGTCGAGGCGCGGCCGTTGACCGTCGGGCTTCAGGTCTTTTCGTCGCCCGACCAGGGCATCGACTGGTCGGTCATCTGCGCCGCGACGCTGATGACGTCGGCGCCACTGTTGATCGGGTTTTTGTTGTTCCAACGCCAGTTCGTGCAGAGTTTCATGCGCGCCGGCATCCGCTGACTTCGGCACTGCCTCACTTGACGCGTTCGGTGCCGGCGTGTGCCGCGATCAAGTCGAGTGCGCGATCGATCTGGTGCACCTTGACCGAGTTCTGCAGATCGCGGACGATCAGGATCGGGCCGGCGAGTGGGCCGTATTTCGCCTGTACCGCTGCCCGGGCGGCTTCGCCGCCGTCGCCGATCCGCTGTACGTCGCCGTTGTTGCCGTTGCCGCGCGCGGCATAGACCTTGGCCGCAATGTCACCGTCGACGACATAGTTGGTGATCCACAAGCGCGCCGTTTCAGGCAGCAATCCCGCGGAAATCGGGTTGACCACGATGGCACGAATGCCAAGTTCGGAAGCAGCATATGCGCACGCCGCGCCGCCGAGCGAATGGCCGACGCACTCGGTCTGATACCCCTGTGCCTGATATCGCTTCATGACGGAGCGAATGTAGGATTTCGACAGAAAGAAGTGTTGCGGCGATTGCGATTGGATCAGAGCGCGCCAGATGTCCGCTTCGATGAAATCGCGACGCAGGTCCTGGGTGCCGGCAATGGCAACGACGATTCTCTTGTCGACATCATTGATGTAGGCGTTGGCTTCGAAACCCGCGGCACGGGAAGCCGACAACTCAGCATCGGTCCAGGCGTCGCGCGCACGCTCCAGCACGCGCCATTCCGGGCGCGATGTGAAGACCGACTGCCCGGCGATCTTGGGCTCGTCGTAGGTGCGGCGCGCGAGTTCCAACTTGACGAGGTCGACCCGGCTCTGAGCACGGGCTGCCTCGCGTACAATCTGAGATTCAGCGTCACCCGGATGCAGGCGATGCTGATCCACGTGCCGTGCCTCCATCGGCCCCCCCGGCGCGATCGCGGGCGGGGCTGCCGGGACGTTGGGCTGCACTGGAACGGCCGGCTGCGGCACGACGATGGCGCCGGTCGTGATCTGGGCGCCCGTGCGCGGCGTTGGAACATCTGTCGGGCGCGCCGTGCGGAGACGCGGTTTGGGCGGGCTCTCGATACCGAATACCGCATCCACGACGTCGTCGAGCCAATCGCGCTGGTGGGCGCCCTGATGTGAGGTGCGGGGAACCGCCGGTGGCGGTGTCGTCCGCGTCGGGCGGCGCTGCTCGGGATCGCGGAAATCGAGCGTTCCACCGGTCAAAATCAAGCGTCCCTGACGGCCTATATCGGGGCTCTGAGCAACAGCCGTCGATGCACCCAGGATCAGAGTGCATGTGAAAACAGCGGGCAGCATCCGGCGTACAGCGCGGCGATCACGCATGGCGTTCCTCTTCGTCGAGAGCGCTGGGCAGCGCGGAAGCGGAACGAGACTGCGGCCCTGAACCTATTGGATAGCAGACCGGGCGGGCAACGGGCGTGACCCTATTGCCGTGATCCACAGGTTGTTGATGCAGGCGTGTCGATCGGCGCCATGTCGCGGCGGCTCAGGTTCTAAGCCGCGGGTCGAGTTCGTCACGCAGGAGATCGCCCAGCAGGTTGAGCCCGAACGCCAGCATCAGGATGGCGAAGCCGGAAAATATTGCGCTCCACGGTGACAGCAACAGCACGTTGCGCCCTTCCGAGAGCATCAGGCCGAGCGAGGGCGACGGCGGTTGCGTGCCGAGCCCCAGGAACGACAACGACGCCTCGACCAGAATAGCGGCCGACAGCAGCAGGCTCGCCTGCACCAGCACGACGTTGGTAAGATTTGGCAGAATGTGGCGCAGAACGATGCGCGTGTTCGAGGCACCGATGGCGCGCGCATTGAGCACATAGTCACTGGCGCAGATGACCAGCGCCGGCCCGCGCAGCAGGCGCGCAAAGATCGGCGTGTACACGACCGCGATGGCGATGCCCCCCGACACGGCCCCCGGCCCCAGGACGGCGACGATGGCAATGGCGAGCAGCATCACAGGAAATGCGAACACGATGTCCATGGAGCGCATGACGACGCGGTCGAACCATCCACCGACATAGGCGGCGAACAAACCCAATGCGCCGCCGATCATCAGCGCGAGCAGAACAGCGCCACCCGATATCGCAAGTGACGAGCGTGCGCCGTAGAGGACGCGTGCGAGAATATCGCGGCCGAACTGGTCGGTGCCGAGCCAATGCGCGACCGACGGTGGCTTCATGCGCACCAGGACGTTCTGTCGCAAGGGATCGTAGGGCGAGATCCAGGGCGCGAACAGGGCGAGCAGCAACTCAATACCGACGAACAGCACCGTCGCCGCCAGCACCGGCCGGCGCCGCCAATAGGTCATCGCCGATGTCATGGCCGCCTCCCTGCCGCGCGTCGCGTCCGATCTTCACCGACAGCGGGCTGGAACGGAAGTGCGTCACGATACGCGGGCACTGGTATGTTCTGGCCAGCACTCAGAGGTAGCCACTCCCACCTTGCATTGTCGGTTGAGGCGGGCGAACGTGGTGATGAAGATCATCCTCGAACCGGAGACGCGCCATGGACTTCACAATGTCGGAGAAGCAGAGGGTCTGGCGTGACCGCGTCCGCGACTTCATGCTCAAGAACGTGTTCCCGAACGAATCCACCTACGACAAGCAGATGGAGGCCTTCGGCGCCAACCGCTGGCAGGTCGTGCCCATCCTGGAAGACCTCAAGAAAAAGGCGCACAAAGAGGGCCTGTGGAACTTGTTCATGCCTCCGAACAAGCACGACACAGACGAATTCAAGGGCGCCGGGCTGACCAATCTCGAATACGCCATGTGTTCTGAAGAGATGGGCCGCGTGAGCTGGGCCTCTGAAGTGTTCAACTGCTCGGCGCCCGATACCGGCAACATGGAGGTGTTCCACACCTACGGCACCAAGGCGCAGAAGGAAAAATGGCTGCGTCCGCTCATGAAGGGCGAAATCCGTTCGGCGTTTCTCATGACCGAACCGGCCGTTGCTTCGTCCGACGCGACCAACATCGAAACCTCGATCAAGCGCGACGGTGATCACTACGTGATCAACGGCCGCAAGTGGTGGTCGTCTGGAATGGGCGATCCGCGCTGCGCCATCGCCATCGTCATGGGTAAAAGTGATCCGAAGGCTGAGAAGCACAAGCAGCAGTCCCAGATTTTGGTGCCGACCGACGCCAAGGGCGTGACGGTGGTGCGCATGCTGCCGGTGTTCGGCTTCGACGACGCCCCGCACGGCCATGCCGAGGTGATCCTCGACAACGTCCGTGTCCCCGTCGACAACATGCTGCTCGGCGACGGCCGTGGTTTCGAGATCGCCCAAGGCCGCCTCGGGCCTGGACGCATCCACCACTGCATGCGCACCATCGGCGCCGCCGAAGTCGCACTTGAAAAAATGATCAAACGCTTGCAGTCGCGCACCGCCTTCGGCCGCAAAGTGATCGATTTCTCGGTCTGGGAACAGCGTATCGCCGAAGCCCGCATCGACATCGAGATGACTCGCCTTCTGACGCTCAAGGCCGCCGACATGATGGACAAGGTCGGCAACAAGGCGGCGCAGCAGGAAATCGCCATGATCAAGGTGGCAGCGCCCAACATGGCATTGAAGATCATCGATCAGGCCATTCAGGCCCACGGTGGTGGCGGCGTCACGAGCGACTTTGGTTTGGCCAAGAAATACGCGGGCATTCGCACGTTGCGCCTCGCCGACGGCCCAGACGAAGTTCATAACCGCGCCATCGCGCGCATGGAAATGAAGAAGTACACCAACGAAAAAGTGGGCTGATACGCCATCGACCGTCGGTCTGACCATCCAGACCGACGGTCATCTGTTCGCACTCAAGCCTCGTTTCGACATTTTGCTCACATATTTGCAAGTCCGACGTTTACAACAGCTGATGTTTCACAACAGGTGATGTCATGACGATAATGCGCAGCTTGATTTTTTGCTTTGCCGTTACTTTCGCCTGCCTGTCGTTGCGGGACGACGCTGCAGCGCAGCCGATCACCGTGGTGGTCGACACCCAGTTCCAGCAGGCCGGGCAAAACTTCGTCGCCGAACTCAAGGCAAGCCTGCCAAACCCCGAACGCGACACCGTGACGTTCGAGACCCGTCTCGTCACGCCGGCCGAGATCGCGTCCGTGCTGCGCGCCGGCGGCTGGCACCTCGCGGTGGTGTCGACGTCGTCGCTGGCGGGTATCTCGACACGCAACACAGCTGCGACTTTCGAAATTCCGTTCCTGTTTCCATCAACCAAAAGTGCGATCGATCTGCAGAACAGCCCTGTTGGTCTCGCCGGTCTCGGCACCTCGATGCCCGAGGGGGTCAGCGGTCTCGTCTACCTCAACGCCGGCCTCAATCTGTTGACCACCAAAACGAGGCCACGGACGTCGTTCGACTTGAAGGGTGCCAAAGTGGGGGTGAACACGGCGGCACAACAGAAAACCCTCGAATCCCTTGGCGGCCGCGCGGTGAT
>JANOAW010000494.1:0-2122 GCA_031411355.1 Hyphomicrobiaceae bacterium
ATTCATCATGGTGCCCGCGTTGATCTATTTGTTGCGCGTGCCGACCAATGTCGTCGCGGGCACGTCGCTGTTTCAGATCGTGTTCGTGACGGCGGCGACCACCTTGATGCATGCCACGTTCAATCTGACGGTCGATGTGGTCCTGGCGGCACTCCTGATGGTCGGTGGTGTCGTTGGTGCCCAATTCGGCGCGGCCTGGGGCGCGAGGTTGCGCGGCGATCAATTTCGGTTCCTTCTGGCGGCTCTGGTGCTGATCGTCTGTTTTCGGATGGCTTACGGGTTGATTGCGACCCCTGGCGAATTTTTCTCGATCTCTTCGGTGCAGGGATAGGACAGTATGTTCGGTCGCAAACATCGGTCGTGGACGGGCGCCGTGGCGAGTGCCTGCGCGGCCGTGCTGTGTGCCGGTATCTTCGCAGCCGTCGGCCACGCCCAGCAAACCAAGCGCGGCCGCAACGTACCCGTCCCCCCGCCAGCCGTCGTTGCGCCGCCGGTGTCGAAATCCGGTGAGCCAACCCAGCAATCGAAGGCGCTGCCCTTACCCGACGAGACCGTTCAAGCCGACGTCTCGACGCGCACCGTCTCGGTGACATCGAGCTTCACAGGTACCGAAATCGTCGTTTTTGGTGCCGTCGACAACAGCCGACAACCAAGCCCTGAAGCCGGCATCTACGACGTGGTCGTGGTGATCGAGGGCGTGCCGAGCCAGGTCACGGTGCGCAAGAAAGGACGTGTCGGCGGCATCTGGCTCAACACCGACAGTCAAGTGTTCGACAGCGTGCCGAGCTACTACGCCATCGCGTCTACGCGCCCGCTCGACGAACTCGCGCCTGAAGCGGTGCTGATCGGCTATGAGATCGGCTTCGACCATGTGCGCATGACGCCGGCGGCCAATCGCCCGCGCCTGCCGCCGGGTGAATTGAAAGCCTTCCGAGAGAGCGTCATTCGCCTGAAGCAGAAAGACGGCCTCTACGTCTCCGAGCCGCATGGCGTCACCTTCATCGGGCGCAGCCTGTTTCGATCGTCGGTCGCGCTGCCGGCCACCGTATCCGTGGGACCCTTCGACACCCGCGTCTACCTGTTTCGCGGCGACCGCCTGATCAGCCAGTACAACGTTCGCATCAACCTGGAGCGGGAAGGCCTCGAGCGCTTCCTGCACGAAAGCGCGTTTTCGTATCCTTTCCTGTATGGCCTCGCCACCGTGATGCTGGCACTCGCCTCCGGCCTTATTGCGTCGGCCTTGTTTTCGAAATCGGCGCACTGAGCCCCACAACAACCATACACGGCTGCAACAACCATCTCGACCGCGGCCACCGACCTGCTATCGTGTCGCAGGGAAGCGGTACGGCGTGTCCGACCCGATGCCGCCAAACCCGCGAGTCCGGATCAACCGGATCGCAGTCGGACGAGGAGGAAACCTATGACCATGCATCGCCGCAATCTGCTCGGTGTCAGCTTCCTGGCACTGTCGTTCAGTCTATCGCCCGCCATCGCGCAGAAAAAATATGACGACGGAGCGTCCGACACCGAAATCAAGATAGGCCACACCAATCCGTACTCGGGCAATCTTTCGGCTTACGGCACCATCGGCCGCACGCACGAGGCCTATTTCAAGATGCTCAACGAGCAGGGCGGCATCAACGGCCGCAAGATCAACTTCATCACCTATGACGACGGCTATTCGCCCCCCAAGATCGTCGAGATGACGCGCAAGCTGGTCGAAGAAGACAAGGTGCTGTTCACCTTCCATCAGTTGGGCACACCGACCAACACAGCCATCCACAAGTACATGAACGGCAAAAAGGTGCCTCAGCTGTTCGTCGCGACAGGCGCGTCGAAATGGGGCCAGCCGAAGGAGTTCCCGTGGACGATGGGTTGGCAGCCGGACTACGCCACCGAAGCCGCGATCTATGCCAAGCACATCCTGGCGACCGTAAAAGACGCCAAGATCGCCGTGCTGATGCAAAATGACGACTACGGCAAAGACTACATGAACGGCTTCAAGGCCGGCCTTGGCAAGGATGGTGAGAAACTGATCGTCCAGGTCTCGACCTACGAGCCGCCCGACCCCACCGTCGACAGCCAGATGATTCAGCTGAAGAACTCCGGCGCCAACGTGTTC
>JANOAW010000495.1:0-1832 GCA_031411355.1 Hyphomicrobiaceae bacterium
GAGCCCGCGCGTGCTCGACCTCGCGGGCCAGGATCTTCACAAAGTCTCGCATGCCTACGGCACCAACGGCATCATCACGCAGGTGGAAGTGCCGCTCGCTCCGGCGTATGGCTGGGTCGACGTCATCATCGCCTGTTCGACACTGCGGCGCGCCACGGAATATGCGTCAGCCCTTGGCGAACAGGACGGACTTGCACTCAAACAACTTGCCGTGTTCGCAGCGCCGATCGGACAGCGCTATTTCAACCGGTATAAAAAATACCTGGCCGACGGACAGAACCTGGTCACCGTCATGGTCGCTGATTTCGCCGTCGACGCCCTGCTGGCCTTCACCCGAGCGCAAATCGGCTGCGAACTCGTCATGCGCTCGGATCGTCTGACGACGAACGAAATGAACGGCCTGCCGCCGATCTTCGAACTGGGCTGGAACCACACGACACTGCGGGCGCTGCGCGTCGACCCCAGCATCACGTATCTGCAGGTGCTGTATCCGTTTCCCAACGTCGTGCCGCTGGTTGAAAAAATTCACGACCACTTCGGCGACGAGGTTGCGGCCCACCTCGAATTCGTGCGCTTTGACGGCAAGGTGACGGCCTTCGGCTTGCCATTGGTGCGCTTCACGAGTGAAGCGCGGCTCGACGACATCATTCGCATACACGAAGATCTCGGCGCGCCGATCTTCAATCCGCATCGTTTCACGCTCGAAGAAGGTGGCATGAAACAGACCGACGCGGTGCAACTCGCGTTCAAGCGCGATGCTGATCCCAAAGGGCTGCTCAATCCGGGCAAGATGATCGGCTGGGAAGATCCGATTGACGACTATCGCAGCGGCAAGACGTTCTTGTTTCCCGGACTCGCGCGTTAAACGCTCCAGAGCACTTTTCAACAAAGTGGACACCGGTTTGGTGTAGAAAATGCAATAAACACAGACTCCACAGTTCTTCACCTGATCCTAATCAGGTGGAAAGCGCTCAGCCGTGCGAAATCGCCCATAGGCGTGCGAGCGCCGTCGGATAATCCGACAGGGGTGGAAACGCGAGCGCGGCCCACGTTTGCGGTGTATGCCATTCCGCGCGAGCATGTTCGTCGCTCAATCGCAGATCGCTGCCTGTTGGACGGCAAACGCGCGCGACGAGAAACTGGAACACACCGTCGGTCGGCCTCTGGCGCACCCAACTGACACTCTCGGCACTGGCCTCGACACGAAGGTCCGGTCCAAGTTCTTCCGCGATCTCGCGCGCCAGGATTGCGGCGTGTTCGACCCGCTCCTCGCCGACGTCGATCCGCCCACCGGGCAGCTCCCAATATCCCGTATCGGCCTCTTGGACGAGCAGCGCCCGCCCCTCGTGCACGATGAAGGCCTTCAAACTCACCTCGAACGTCTGTATCCGTCGCATCGCCTCAGGCTCCGAACCTGCCAACGGCCTTGCCCTCAGGTGTCGAGAGCGGCAGCCCGAGCTGTGCGCGGCGCTTGAGCCAGGGCGAGGGACGATAGCGCGGTTCGCCATAAAACGCCTGCAATCGCTCGAGAATGAACAGCACGCGTCCGGCGCCGATCTGATCGCCCCAGGCGAGCGGCCCGAACGGATAGCCGAGGCCAAGGACGACGGCGCGGTCGATGTCGGCGGGACCGGCAACACCACGCTGCGCGATCTGGCAGCCCGTATTGACGATCATGGCGACCACGCGTTGGGCAACAAAACCCGGGCTGTCGTTGATGACGACGACGGCTTGGCCGTCGGCTGCGAGCCAGGCGTGCGCCGCGTCGCGCATGGTCGGCGAAGTTGCCGGTGTGACCATCAGCGAGCGTGGTCCCTTCATCCCGAACAGCA
>JANOAW010000496.1:0-1901 GCA_031411355.1 Hyphomicrobiaceae bacterium
ACGAGAGCGAAGGCGAAGAAGCAGGGATCGCCGTCTGCCATGAACGCCACGTGGACGACATCGCCAGCTGCCGCGTGACGAGCCATCGTCCCACCGCATCCGAGCACCTCGTCATCCGGATGCGCAGCACAGATCAGGACCGATCGCGTCATCAATCTTTCTCCTTTGTGCCTTTGCTCGACGTGTGTGGCAACGGCTGTATTGAATTATCCGCTCTGCGTGACAGTCGCACCCGTGCTTCCACCGCTTCGCCGTCGATCCGGGCCTGAGATAGTTCCAACCGCCAATCCCCGTGTTGGACAAAGGCTTTCGGATAGTCCACGGCGTCGAGCATTCGAATGTGGTCGTACAGCGTGGCGATAGTGCCTTCGATCGGCAACAGGCTTTGCTCCGGCTTACGGCGCTCGAACGCGGTGACATCACCGACCTGGGCGACCGACGCCGGCTCGTGCGCCACCATCCACGCCATGATGTCGTACGCAACACCGTAAGCCCGCGCGTAGATAGCTTCAGCAGTACCGTCCAACATCAACTCACGTTTCGCGTAGACGGGGCCAGCATCAAGCTCGCCGGTCATGCGCAACGCGCTCAAGCGGGTCGAGTTATGGCCGCGCACGATCAGGTTCTGCAAAGGCGTTCCACCGCGTCCGTACGGGACGTCGGTCATGTGAAAACACACACACTCGAACTCTTCGAGTATGTCGCGGCCGACTATCCACGACCAATGTGGAAAGAAAACATAGCGCGGCGCCAGACTGCGGAGCATGTCGAGTGACAAGTCCGCACGGTCACCAATTGCGATCCAGGTGCCTGGAAACTGCCGGCGGCGTTCGCTGAACATTGCGAGCGGCGCACCGCGCGAGGACGCCACGACGTAGCGGTTCACGTACGTGCGGGCGACATCGACGCCAACCCTCCCCTGCCGGTGTACGAAGGCATTGGGTCCAACGATGCTGGTCGGATCATGCTCACGAATTCACTCGTGGTATCGGCGACCGAAAAACCGGTGGCACTGAACAATGCTATCGAGGCTGCATTCTCGGACTTGATCTCGGCGCGGAATTTTGTGGCGAACCGCCGTGATGTCGCCCATTCGCACGCCGCCGCAAGCAGTCGTCGCCCCACACCTCGCCCACGCAGCCCATCGTCGACCGAGATACTAACCGAAGCTGCCCCGTCCGCTGCACGATCAAAACGAACATATCCCGCGGGCACGCACGCGACACGCCCAATCAGCAGCAGAGTCTCGCCGTCGTGCATGCGCCTTTCGAACCACGCCCGATGTTGATCCAGTGGCACGGGGGCGGTCGACTTGAACATGGCCCGGGTCGACGGTGCGTTGCGTAAACGCCAGAGCCAGTCGCAGTCCTGGACCGTGGCCGGCAAAATCACCAGAGGTTCATCACGGGCCAAGTACGACACGACTTTCGCGGTTCCCGCACCGTCGCAAATACCAGCGGATGCCTCTGACATGCGGTGCACCGCTGCCGGCTCGGCAATCAAGTCTGCGATTGCGCGGCATATGTGCGTTACGTCATCGGCCGAACCGGCTGGACTGACCACGGCACCAGCCTCCACCAGAGCGCGGGCTCCAGACCGCTGGTTTTCGGCCAACACAAGAAGGAGCGTCGGCAATCCAAGGCAACACCGCTCCCAGCTGGTCGAGCCTCCAGCGCCGACCGCAAGGTCAGCTTGAACCATCAACTCGCACATATCAGGGGGATCGATGTGCAGCGTGATCGACGACTGCGCCTCAGCCAAGGCGCGGAGTTTGGGCAAGCTCGGAGCCGCGCTGCCGATGACGACGTCAACCGATATATTGTGAACGGCTGGAAGCATCGCCTCGACCACCGCCCCGGTGATGCCGCCGATATCGGTGAGACCGAGCGACACCAGAATGC
>JANOAW010000497.1:0-3077 GCA_031411355.1 Hyphomicrobiaceae bacterium
TCTTCACCTTCATGGGGCTGGTCCTCGAACGCTCGGGCATGGCCGAAGACCTGCTCGATACCATCGGCCAGGTGTTCGGTACGTTGCGCGGCGGTCTGGCCTACGCTGTGATCTTCGTCGGCGCCTTGCTCGCCGCGACGACCGGTGTGGTCGCCGCCTCGGTGATCTCGATGGGCCTCATCTCGTTGCCGATCATGCTGCGCTACGGCTATGATCGGCGCGTGGCGTCCGGCGTCATCGCAGCATCCGGAACGCTCGCGCAGATCATTCCGCCGTCGTTGGTTCTCATCGTCATGGCCGACCAGCTCGGCAAGTCGGTCGGCGATATGTACGAAGGCGCGTTCATTCCGGGCATCGTCCTCGCATGCCTCTATGCCGGCTACATCGTCCTCGTCACCATTTTCAAGCCGGAGTACGTGCCCGGCCTGCCGCCCGAGGCCGTCGGTTTCAAAGAGCCGATCGCGAGTGAACGCGATTTCGTCGGCCGCATCGGCGGTTTGCTCACCGTCGGCGTGGTCGCCTTCATCTTGTGGCGCGGCTTGCCATCTCTGGTCGGTGACCTCACCAGCGGGCTCGGCGGCTTCATCTGGGCAGCCGTTATTTTCCTGGCTCTCGCGGCATTGCTCTATGTCGGTGGCAAACAGATCGCGTTGGCCGGCGACGTCCGCGGTCTGCACTCGTTACTCGGGTTGACGGTGGTCGCAGGGTTGGTCGGTTATCTGGCCATGCGCAACAGCACCTATTCCGGCGCAGATTTCGTCGTGCTGTGTATGGCGGTTTCCATCACGGTCGCGTTCGCCGCGGCGGTCGGCAACTGGTGGCGCGGCCTGGCCGGCGTCATCGGCGTGTTCGCCGGCATGTACGCGATGTTCGTCCTCTACAAGATGTACGCCGGCCCGATACTCGATTGGCCCATGCTCGAGTTGAACAAAAATTCGACCTCCTCGTTCATGTCGATCGTCTACGCCATCATGGCCACGTTGATGTGGCTCGCCTACATGGGCCTGATGTTCGCGGTCTGCGCGGCAATCGGCGCCATCATCGGTGTCGTGCCGCCGCTGCGCGTACGGGTGCTCTCGCATATTGCGCAGCAAGCCACGTTCGTGATGGTGCCGCCGCTGTTCCTGATCTTCCTCGTGCTCGGCACGATCTTCATCGGTATCGCAACGCCCACGGAAGGCGGTGCCATGGGCGCCATGGGGGCGGTGTTGCTGGCCGCTTTCAAACGCTGGCTCGACGGCAATCCGAAACGCTTCAATTTCGGCCTGCTGCAGTCAGCCGTTGAATCGACCGCCAAGCTCTCGGCGTTCGTGCTGTTCATTCTGGTCGGCGCGCGCATCTTTTCGCTCACGTTCTATGGCGTCAATGGCCACCTGTGGGTCGAACACCTCCTGACATCGCTGCCCGGTGGCCAGATCGGCTTCCTCGTGTTCACCAACATCATGGTGTTCCTGCTCGCCTTCTTCCTCGACTTTTTCGAGCTGGCGTTCATCGTCATTCCGCTGCTGGGACCGGCAGCTGAGAAGTTGGGCATCGACATCATCTGGTTCGGCGTCATGCTCGGCGTGAACATGCAGACGTCGTTCATGCACCCGCCGTTCGGTTTTGCTTTGTTCTATCTGCGCTCGGTTGCACCGACCGAGCCCTACAAGGACAAGATTACCGGAAAAATGACCGATCCGGTGACGACGGGTCAGATCTACTATGGCGCCATTCCGTTCGTGATCATCCAGTGCATCATGGTGGCCTTGGTCATCATCTTCCCGTCGATGGTTATGCACTACAAAAAGAACTCACCTGTCATCGATCCGAGTAAGGTCGAAATCAACCTGCCTGGTCTCGGCGGCATCGGTGGCATGCCCGGCGGCCTGCCAGGCATCGGTAACTCACCGTTCGGTGGTCCGCCGCCGAATTTCGGATCGCCCCCGCCAGGACTCGGCGGCCCGCCCTCGATACCGGGCCTTTCGACGCCTGCACCGTCGATCCCTGCGCCGACGATCCCGTCGATCCCTGCGCCGACCGTTCCTGCGATCCCTGCCCCGACGATCCCTGCGCCAGCAGCGACGCCGCCGGCAGCGCCAGCCGTCGCGCCGGCGGTGCCGACCGACGTTGCGCCACCCGCAGCACCGGCGCCATCGGCCCCACCTGCGCCAGCCGACCAGAGCCCCGGCGCGGTGCCGGCGCCGCCACCACTGATCGACACCACCAAGCCGCCGTCGATCGGCGATTTGACACCGAAGCAGTAGCCGAAACGCGCAACTGAACGGCACTTGAACGGGGAGCCTCGTGGTTCCCCGTTTTCGTTTCCGAGCGGTGCGCTTTAGACTTGAAATTCGCGGGTCACTGGTGTCCCTAAAGACGGTGTTGCGAGGCTTGGGGACTGGTTCCGTTTCGCACTCGCAGAACAACATTCCACGGCGATGGCACGCCGTCCGACGCGTGGGGCTGGACCCAGGGGAATGACTTTTTATCTTCCGATCGCGGAAATGTCCGTCAACGTGCTGGTGTTCCTCGGCATGGGAGCGGCCGTGGGCTTCTTGTCGGGACTGTTCGGCGTCGGCGGTGGTTTTCTCATGACGCCGTTGTTGATCTTTTCAGGCGTCCCCTCGGCTGTCGCCGTCGGCACCGAAGCCGCGCAGATCGTTGCGACATCGGTGTCCGGCGCAATTGCGCAATGGCGCCGCAAGAACGTCGATGTGAAGCTCGGCATCGTCCTGCTGGTGGGCGGCCTGATCGGTTCGGCGGTCGGCGTCCAGCTGGTTCGGATCTTGCGCCGCCTCGGCCAGTTCGATCTGTTCGTGTCCGCGACCTACGTCACGTTCCTCGGCATCATCGGCTCGTTGATGCTGATCGAAAGTCTCAACACGTGGCGCAAGATTGCGGCGGGAAAACCGGCGCCCTCGCGCAAATCAGGCGCTCACACCTGGATTCACAAGCTGCCGCTTCAGATGCGCTTCAAGCGCTCGAAGCTCTCGATGAGCGCCATCCCGCCGTTTCTGATCGGGGCGTTCGTCGGCTTGCTCGCGGCCATCATGGGCGTCGGCGGCGGATTCATCATGGTGCCCGCGTTGATCTAT
>JANOAW010000498.1:0-3875 GCA_031411355.1 Hyphomicrobiaceae bacterium
TGGACGCCGCGATGCGCCGCGCATGGGTGCGTGGATGAAGGCCATGGGCATCGTGACCGATCTGGTGGTGTGCTCGACGTCCGCGCGCACGCGTGAAACGCTTGCCCTCGTTGGGGCGGCGTGGCCAGCCAACATCGCAACGCGGTTCGATGCCACGCTCTACCATGCGCGAGCCGACCACCTGTTGCAGACAATGCGAGGCCTTTCGCCCACGGTCGGGCATGTGCTGCTCGTCGGCCATAATCCGGGCTTTCACGATGTCGCCCTCGATCTGGTCGGCGCCGGCGATCGGGCCCTGCGCACGTCGCTGGCTGAGAAGTTCTCGACGTGTGGATGCGCCGTGATTACCGTCGAGGCCGAAGCGTGGTCGGACGTTGGCGCAAAGAGCGGGCGGCTCGTGCATTGGATGGCGCCAAAGCGCCTGCCGTGATCAGCGGCCCAGTGATCAGGGACCCAGTGATCAGGGACCCCGTGATCAGCGACCCCGCGGCCAATCGGCATAGAGGGCTTCGAGCGCCAGCATGCGTGCATCAGCCTCCAGACCGACGCGCCTGAGCGCTCGGATGGCATCGCCAAGCCCAACGAGGTGCGCTTTTGTCGGGCCGTCCGAGCCGATCGTGCGCATCACGAGCAGCGCGGTCCGGCCGATCTCGCCGCGTCGCACGGCCTCTTGCAGCAGCGGTAGCGTGCCGGTTTCGGGCAGGTAGCCCGTGGTCGGCTGCGGCGTTCGATTGGCCGCTTCCCAGAGCGGTACCGGCACGTTGACATCGAGCGCGTCGAGAACCGTCGCGAGCCGATGCAAGGCGACAGGGTCGAAACGGCCTTGCCGCGCGAGGCCGTCGACAGCGGCTAGCGCCCCGTCGGAGACGCCTTGTGTGCGTGGATCGGCGATGTCGACAAGGACAAGCCAAGCCTGGGCCTCAGGTTGGCCGGACGCAAGTTGACGGGCGCGGGCATGATCGCCGGCGGCAAGCGCCGTTTCGACCGCGACCACCGACAAGGCACCTGGCGTTCCGGCCGATCGAACGTCGGCGAGTGGCGCAGCCAGCGTGCGCGCCATCACCAGTCCGAAACCTGAGCGCCGCGCATCGTCGATCAACTGACGCGCCAATTGTAGTTTGCGCGTGCTGTCGGTCTCGCCCACCAGGGCCTTGAAAAGTGTTGCCCGACGGAAGAATGGATCATTGACCGCATCGGCCGGCAGCTTCACTGCGCCATACACCTCGGCGAGGCCATCGGGCGCGAGAGCGTGGCTCGCGGCTGCGGCTTCGGCAGCGCTGAGGGTCAGGCGCGGATCGACATTGTCGGCATTGGCGATGGCATTGAGCAGCGCCGGTTCCGCGCTCTCCAGAACGGCGCGCGCATCGACGCCACCGAGCAGTTCCAATAACCGATATTCCAACACTGTCAGGCGCTTGGGGTAAGCGAGCGGCACGGCCTTCTGAGTTCCGGCCGCGGTCTTGCCGGCCGTGTTGGCAATGCTGACTGCATCCATGACTTGGAGTGCGAACGCGGCTTCGACCTCGTCTTCCCGAGCCAACTCCGCAGCCAGTCCCGCGCCCCGCACGTTTCCCTGCACCGCGGCGCAATAGCCCGACAGGACATGCACCTCACCCAACAGAAGCTTGGGCAAAGCGCCCCGTTTGGCTGCGAGCCGTCGCGTCCCATCACACGCCTTGGCGCTGTCTGCATCAACGAGCGCCAGCCGGATCGAAAACGCGGTGATGAGCGGGTCGTCCGCAGTCGTCGCTGATCGCTTGAGCCGTTCGGCCATGGCGCCGGTCAGACCGGATCGGTAGAGCGCCTCCAGTTGCAGGGCGAGGTAATGGCTCGGCCCCTGTCCGCCGCCGGGCGGGCTCGCATCGGTGGTCAGCAGGCGTGTCCACAAGCCGTGCATCGATGCCGATTTCGGCGGCACGTCCAACGGTCCAACGAGGCTCTCCAGTTGTCGCATGTCGACGCCGCGCCACACGTCCGGCGGCAATGGTCGAGAAGCGACACTGCGCTGGCCGATCGCCTCGTTGACGCTTGCCGGACCACTTGCTTGCCCGATCGCATGGCCACGTGTTGACGGCCCAGCCGTTGCTTGCGGCAGGCCGCTCGCCGTCGTGGATGGTGTATCGAAAGGGGCGGTGGGCGCGTCCCCGATCGGGGGTAACTCGATGCGTTCCATCTTGGGCGTGCCGGTCTCGACCGTCGGCGAACCGAACGAGGGTCGGCCGGACGACGACTGCGATGGCGGCTCGACGGCTGAATACGGCCGATTGAGATCGCCCCGCTCGATGGTCGGCAACGGTGGTGGCAGCGGCGGCGCGCGTGACCGATCGCGGGCGGCCCGAGCATCCCGTTCCTTGAACGGCTGCCAGTCACTGCCTTGTGCGAAAACGCCGCTCGTACAGGTGGCGCAAGCCAAGACGATCAACCCGGACACCACATGTGCGCGGCGGCTGACGAAAACGATCGACATGGTGGTTCCAGATGGGTCGAACGGCGACGGTACGGAGTTACTTGCGCACTTTCACTCCCGGCACCGACGACGTCACTTCGCGTGGCTCGGGTTCGAAGAATTCAGACAGCACATAAAGGCCACCGAACGCGACACCGCCCAGCAGCCCTGTGACGAACAGAAATCGGAAGAGGCTCGGCATGTGGCGCAGCTGCTCCTTGAGATGTATGATGACGACGCACCTTGGCGCCATTATGACCCGTTCTCGGCGGGAACCCAAATCCCGTTTCGAGGCCAGTTCAAGGTCAGTCGTGTATGTCCGGAACCGTCGCGTGAAGCCGATCGTGCAAACGTCTGATAAGTCGAGGACCGACCTCGCGCCGGGGCGATCATCCGTGGCAACGCCGATGGCCGCTGAACCGCCCGTTTCGGCCTATGCGCGCGGCGACGCTGCCGCCGAATCGATATCGCCGGCGCATCCGACCGAATCGGACGGCGGGGACGTCGCCATGGTGGAGATTGAAAAGCGCATCACTGCCGGGCTTGGTCGGCGGTCCATCGTCCTGGTCGGCTTGATGGGCTGCGGCAAGACGTCGGTCGGCCGCAAGCTCGCACAGCGCTTGTCGCTGTCGTTCGTCGATGCGGACGAGGAAATCGAGCGCGCCGCCAACAAAACCATTCCCGAAATCTTCGCCGAACACGGCGAGCCCTATTTCCGCGCCGGCGAACGGCGTGTGATCGCACGTCTCTTGCGCGCCGGGCCTCAGGTGCTCGCGACCGGCGGCGGGGCGTTCATGAACGACGACACGCGGGCCGCGATCAAAATCGCGGGCGTCTCCGTCTGGTTGCGTGCCGAATTGCCGCTGCTCATGAAGCGAGTCGCGCGTCGATCCAACCGGCCATTGTTGAAGGCAGCCGACCCCGAGGCCACCATGCGCAAGTTCATCGAGGTCCGTTATCCCGTCTACGCTCTCGCCGACGTGCCAGTCGACAGCCGGGACGTGTCTCACGACGTCATGGCTGAAGCCGTGATCAGAGCTCTGTATGAGAGCGGCAAATTTGGCTGACGACGCGTGGTTCGGGGTGATCTCTGTCGGCCAATCATCCCACAGCTTTCGGTGCCACCAAACCGACTGCTGCCAGCGCAGCATCGACGATTTTCTTTGTCGCATCGGCGAGTGGCGACAATGGCAAGCGACACTCGGGCGATGCAATCACGCCGAGGCGCCAGGCCGCATATTTGACCGGCGCCGGATTGGTTTCGGCGAACAGGGCATCGTGCAGCGGCATCAGGCGATCCTGTTGCTTCAACGCGGTCGCGTAATCGCCTTTCGCACACGTCGCCTGGAACTCGGCACACAGGCGCGGCGCCACATTCGACGTCACCGAGATGGCGCCATGACCGCCGTGCGCCATGAAACCGAGCGCC
>JANOAW010000499.1:0-13192 GCA_031411355.1 Hyphomicrobiaceae bacterium
CTCGATGGCGGCCGTGAAACCCGGGCGGGTGTCCTGAAGCGCCAGCGCGACGATGTCGATCGTCGCCTCTTTTTGCGGATCAATTGCGGACATGGCGGGCTGCCTCCTCGCCGGCGATACGGCCGAACACAGTGCCGATCGTCATGCCAAATCCGGCCAGATAGCCTTCACCGAGAATGTTTCCCGCCATGATTTCTCCTGCGGCCCAGATGTTGGCCGCGTGGCGTCCATCGGCCATGCGAACCCGTGCCTGGGCACCGACTTGCACACCGAGATATGTGAACGTGACGCCGGGCCGAAGTGGATACGCCTGGAAAGGCGGCGTATCGATTGGTCGGGCCCAATTTGTTTTGGGTGGCATCAGGCCAGCGGTCGAGACACCGTCCAATTCGGTCGGACAGAAATCCCGTCCTTCGGCACCTGCCGCACAGGCAGCATTATAATCGGCGACAGTCACCGCGAGTCGCGCTGCGTCGAGCCCAAGTTCGGCGGCGAGCTGTTCGAGTGACGCTGCCTGTATGGCTGGGTAGACCGAGGGCATGAACAACGTCGCGCTTTTGGCATCGATGATCGAAAATGCCACTTGCTCCGGCCGTTGCGCGACGAGGCGCCCCCAGATCGCGTACCGCTTGGGCCAGACGTCTTCGCCCTCGTCGTAAAACCGTTGCCCATCCCGGTCGACCACGATCGAAAACGGCACGCAATCGAGCCGCGTGACGATGCCCCCGTCAAACTTGGGGGCGCGGCCGTCGATGGCCACGCAATGACATTGTGTCGGATCGCCGACCGGCTCGGCGCCCTGGTCCAACAAGCTCTTCAACACGACTCCGGTATTGTAGGGCGTGCCGCGGATGAGAAAGTTACGCGCGGCAGGCCCCCAGGCCCGCGCCAGCCACTCGATATCGCCCTGGAATCCGCCTGACGCGGCGATCAACGCGCGCGCCTCGACACGCTGCGTCCCTGACACCGTACCGATCTCGGCGGCGGTAAAAAAACCGTCCTTGATTTCGAGCCGCCGCACGTCCGCGTCGTACCACACGATGACGCCAAGCTTGGCAGCCGTTCGATACAGCGCATTCAACAACGCTTTGCCGCCGCCGAGAAAAAATGCGTTGGTACGTGACAGTGAAAGTGTTCCAGACAGAGACGGCTGGAAGCGCACACCACGTCGTTTCATCCAGGCGGTGCAGTCGTTCGAGGCACGAATGGTGAGGCGCGCGAGATCTTCGTCGGTTTTACCCTTGGTCACCCGCAACAGATCGTCGAAATATTCGGCCTCGAGATAGGATTCAGTCAGCGTTTCCGTCGGAGCCGTATGCATGGCGCGCAGATTTCGCGTGTGCCGGCTATTGCCCCCGCGATACGGTGTCGGCGCACTTTCGACCACCAGCACACGGGCACCGCGTTCGGCGGCGGTGATAGCGGCGCACAACGCGGCATTGCCGCCGCCAGCGATCAGAATATCGACCGGCTCAAGCACTGTGACGGTTCCGTCGGCGTCGCGTGTCTCGCGGTGATCGAATCGATTCGATGTTCATGGGCATCGCGCAAGAATTATTTCAAGACGTGCAATTGTCAACGAGACCGTTTGCCGACTAAAGACAACCTCATCGAACTCTGGTGACAAGCCCGAGTGCTGTGAACGAGCCGCAAAGGCCGTGTGTGGACTTGGAGGAAGCGTATGTCAGTCACTCGCCGTCAATTCGCTGCAGGCACGAGCGCCGCGGCCGTCTCCGCCGTGACTGGTTTTCCGGCAATTGCCCAAAACGCGCCGATCATCATCAAATACAGCCACGTCGTGGCCAACGATACGCCGAAAGGCAAAGGCTCGCTGAAGTTCAAAGAGCTCGCCGAAAAGTATACGGAAGGCAAAGTTAAAGTCGAAGTCTACCCGAACTCGTCCTTGTTCAAGGACAAGGAAGAAGTCGAGGCGCTGCAGCTCGGCGCAGTCCAGATGCTCGGACCGTCGACGGCGAAATTCGCCCCGCTCGGCGCCAAAGAGTTCGAAGCACTCGACTTGCCATTCGCGTTCTCAGATGACGCGACCTATTCCAAGGCCACCAACGGTGACCTCGGCAAATGGCTGATGCAGAAACTCGAGCCCAAGGGCATCACCGGCCTCGCCTTCTGGGACAATGGCTTCCACATGGTCTCGTCCAACAAGCCGTTGATCAAGCCGGAAGATTTCCAGGGGATCAAGGTGCGCATCTCCGGCTCGAAAGTGGCGGACCAGTATTTCCGCAAGCTCGGTTCGATCCCGCAGATTCTGGCCTTCTCAGAAGTTTATCAGGCCCTCCAGACCGGCGTCGTCGACGGCTGCGAAAACACGCCGTCCAATTATCTGACGCAGAAATTCCACGAGGTCCAGAAACACATCACGGTCGGCCGTCACGCACATCTGCAATATGCCGTGATCGTCAACTCCAAGTTCTGGAACGGCCTGCCAAAAGACATCGGCACGCAGGTCAACAAGGCGATGGACGAAGCCACCGCTTACACCAACTCGATCGCGCAAAAAGAAAACAGTGACGCACTCGACGAGATCAAGAAGGCCGGTACATCGACCATCCACGTGCTCAACGAAGACCAGCGCATGGCGTGGAAGAAGGCCATGGAGTCGACGTGGGAGTGGGCCGAGAGCCGCGTCTCCAAGGAAGCCGTCGACCGGATGCGCAAAGCCGGTTCGTGACGCCTCGCGCGTGACGCAGGCCCCTGCATGTGCGCGGGGCGTGGCGTGTTAAATGCCAGTCTCCCCATGCTCGTCGCACATGAGTGCGACGGTTTTGAAACGCGCGACCGGTACGCCTGCCGTCGTCATCTGTTTCTGCGGATATCCAAAATGCTCAGCCGCTTCCTTGACCATCTCGAAGAATGGCTGATCGCCTTTCTCATCGCGGCTGCGACGACGCTGATTTTCGTTTCGGTCATGCATCGCTACATGACGGGCGCGTCCATCGACCTGTCGAAGTTCGCCGCGACACAAGGCATGAGCGGAATCGCTGCGTCTCTGAAAGGCGCCTTCGATTGGCTGGTGCAGTGGGATCTGTCCTGGGCCCAGGAACTGTGCATCTACATGTTCGTGTGGATGGCCAAATTCGGCGCCTGTTATGGTGTGCGGACAGGCATCCATGTCGGCGTCGATGTTCTGGTCAACATTCTCTCCGACGGTCAACGCAAGCTGATCGTCCTCGTTGGCCTGCTCTCGGGTGCGCTGTTTACAGGTATCATCGGCTCACTCGGTGCCAATTTCGTTTACCACATCTGGGAGGCGGGGCCCCGCTCGAACGATCTCGAAGTCCCGATGTGGATGGTCTATCTGGCCATTCCGCTCGGCTCGGGCTTGATGTGCTTCCGCTTCCTGCAGGTGGCCTGGACGTTTTGGCGTACGGGTGAGCTTCCCGTTCACGATCATGGTGCCGTCGACGGCGTCGACACGGCCGCAGTCCCCTCACTCGCGCCTCAGGCCGTTGGAGCTAAGTCATGAGCGGCGCCACCATCGCAGAGGTCAAAAGCCGCCCGGTTTTAGCGACGTTGCTGTTGCTCGTACCAGGCCTGATCATCGCAACGTGTTTTGCCCAGTTCTTCGGCCTGATCAACTTGCCGCAATGGCTGCGTGCCAGCACCGTGTTCGCTCTGCTTATCTCGCTGATGTTGACGGGCATGCCCATCTCCATCGCCCTCGGCCTGACAGTGCTGCTGTTTACGCTGCTCATGACCCCGACGCCGGTACAGACGGTGGCGCTGAAGCTTTTCACCGGCATCGAGAAGTTCGAGATCATGGCGATCCCATTCTTCATCCTGGCCGGTAACTTTCTGACCCACGGCGGCGTCGCCAAGCGCATGATCAACTTCGCCACGGCGATGTCGGTCATTTGCACGGCGGCCTCGGTCTCGCGGCGGTCATGGCCTGCGCCTTGTTCGCGGCTGTCTCCGGATCGTCGCCTGCAACCGTGGTCGCCATCGGCTCCGTCATCATGCCGGCCATGGTCGCACAGGGTTTCCCCGCACGGTTCGGCGCGGGCATCGTGACGACCGCCGGCGCGCTCGGCATCCTCATTCCGCCGTCCATCGCGATGGTGCTGTATTCGGTGTCGACCGGCACGTCGACCGGCAAACTGTTCATCGCCGGTATCGTGCCGGGGCTCGCGCTGGCCTTCCTACTTGGCGTGACGACGTGGTATCGCGCACGCAAGTTTGGCTATCCGCGCCTGCCGAAAGCCAATCTCGGCCAGCGCTGGGCCGCATTCCGCGAAAGTTTCTGGGGCTTGCTGCTGGTCGTCGTCGTCATCGGCGGCATCTACACCGGCCTGTTCACGCCGACCGAAGCAGCCGCCATGAGTGCGGTCTACGCGTTCGTCATCGCCGTGTTCGTGTATCGAGACCTCGGTCTGAAGGACATCCCGCGGGTTTTGTTGTCGTCAGCGAACATGAGCGCGATGCTGCTCTACATCATCACCAACGCGGTGCTGTTCTCTTATGTCATGACATCTGAGGGCATCCCTCAGGCGATGGCCGAGTGGATGATCGAGAAGGGCTTCGGGCCGATCACGTTCCTGCTCGTCGTCAACATCCTTCTGCTACTGGCCGGCAACGTCATGGAGCCGTCGTCGATCATTCTGATCATGGCACCCATCCTGTTCCCGGTTGCCATGAAACTCGGCATCGATCCCGTCCACTTCGGCATCCTGATCGTCGTCAACATGGAAATCGGCATGTGCCACCCACCGGTGGGGCTCAATCTCTATGTCGCCTCGGGGATCGCCAAGATGGGGATCACCGAATTGACCGTCGCGGTCTGGCCATGGCTGCTGACCATGCTCGGCTTCCTGGTCGTCGTCACCTACTGGCCCGGCCTGTCGTTGTGGTTGCCACACGCCTTGGGCATGAAGTGACGCGACCCAGCGGTTCGGTTCCGGCCGAACCGCTGCCGATGTGGTCAGCTTTCCGAACTACGCCATCCATGCTGGATCGCGGGTGAGGGTCGCAAGCGTGCCCTTGCGCTGGTCGAGATCTGGCAGGCAATTCAACAATCCGAGCGTATAGGGGTGACGTCTGGACATCGCCGCCGGATCGGCCAGCTCGGCTGCCGGAAACGTTTCCATTGCCTTGCCGCCATACATCACGATGACGCGATCGCAGAATGATCGAACAAGATGCAGGTCGTGGCTGATGAAGATCAGTCCCATGCCGCGCTGGGTGACGAGATCGTCGAGAATTTTCAACACCTGCAGTTGCACGGTCACATCGAGCGCGGACGTCGGCTCGTCGGCGATCAGGATGTCGGGTTCGGCGATCAGCATCATTGCGATCATCACGCGTTGCCCCATGCCGCCCGAGACTTCGTGGGGGTAGAGATCGAAGACGCGCGACGGTTCGCGAATCTGCACGGCTTCCAACATGGCAAGCGTCCGATCGCGTGCCTCGGCCTTGCTGGCCTTCTGGTGCACCCGATAGGCCTCTGCAATCTGCTTGCCGACGCTCGCCACCGGATTGAGCGAGAACTTCGGATCTTGCATCACCATGGACATGCGCCGACCGCGCAGTTTGCGGCGCGAAGTCTTGTCCATGGCCATGAGGTCCTGGCCCCGATACGTCATGCGCTCGGCGGTGACGACACCGGGCGGCGGAATGAGGTCGAGAATGGCGCGCCCGGTCATGGATTTGCCGGATCCGCTCTCGCCGACGATACCGAGCCGCTCTCGCCCGAGCGTAAATGATAAGCCGCGCACGGCGTTCACGACCCCCGTCGGCGTGTGGAAGGCGACGCGGAGATCGACGATCTCGAGCAGGTTTTGACTGTCCATGAGGGCGAGCTTAGCGGAAGGGCTGCGAAAATACACGCGGCGACATGTGCATGTCCGTCAGGCTTCAGCGAGGCGCATGCGGTAAAGAAACCGTCGGCGGTCTCCTGGGCGCATGCGGCGGAATTGCATCGGCCGCCGCGCAGCGACACGGCGCAAGCCGGTCGCACACGGACTTTCAAGACTGCCCGCCCCCTTGAGCGCGTCGAGGTGGGGGATATGGGCACCGGCGCAGGCGACGAGCCGCTCGAGATCGCGCTCTCGGATGCCGACCTCGCGCAGATGTACGATGGTGTTGACAAGGTAATCCAGATTATCGCCGGACAATCCGCGTGCCCCGCGGATCATTTCGACCTGCCTGGATAGTGGCAGGCGACCTGCATAACTGGGATGCGCGCGCTCGACGATGTATGCCAAGGCAGCCACGCGGCGATGCTCCGCGCCGTCGAGCGCGACCGGCAGATGTGCCTCGCGATAAACCCCGCTGACCAGTTCCCGCTGGCGCAGGTAGTCGTGTACCTCACGTGCCTGAGCCGCTGCCACGCGATAAGCCACGCCGCGGCACGATCCGCCGCGATCCAGACCGAGCACAAGACCGGGACGGTCGGCCGAGCCGCGGTGATGCGTCGAGGTGATGCAGAAGCTGCGATGGTAGCCCTCGAGGCGTGCGCCGACACGCTCGATCACATCGAAACCGGGCCGCCACATCAGCGAGCCATAGCCGAACACCCACAGATCCCCCACGCGCATGCTCGTTTCAGCTCTTCGTCCGCGGATCGGCTGCCGCAGCACGTGTCTTATAGAAATCGATCGACTGGGCCGTGTCCTGGCCTGCTTGCACGATGCCGCGACGAATGTCTCGGGTTTCCGTGAACAGTTGAAACATGGCGTCGCCGTTACCGAAGCGGATGTCCCGCTGCAACATGATCAGGTCTTCGATATAGCGGCCGAGCATTTCCAGTATCGCGTCTTTGTTGTTGAGGAACACGTCGCGCCACATCGTCGGATCGGAGGCGGCGAGACGGGTCGCGTCGCGAAATCCGCCGGCTGAAAATTTGATCACTTCTTTGTCCGTGACCTTTTCGAGATGCCGGGCGGTGTTCACCAGCGTGTAGGCGAGCACGTGGGGGATATGGCTCGTGATGCCGAGCACCATGTCGTGATGGTCGGCATCCATGACCTCGACATTGCTGCCGCAACCTTGCCAGAACTGCCGCAACTTTTCGATCGCCGCGGCATCGGTGCCTGGGGCCGGCGTCATCACGCACCAGCGATTGTCGAACAGCGACGCAAAGCCTGCTTCGGGGCCGGAATGCTCGGTGCCGGCGATCGGGTGCGCCGGAATGAAGTGCACGCCCTCGGGCACATGTGCCTGGCAGTCGCGGAGCACAGCGCCTTTCACCGATCCGACATCGGTCAGAATGGCGCCGGCAGCCAAATGTGGTCGCATTTCCTCAGCCAGACGTCCGTAGACGCCGACGGGCGTACACATGATGACCAGGTCGGCGCCGCGTACAGCTTGGGCAGCCGTCTCGTAGGCGTGCGACACCAGACCGAGACGCACGGCTGCATCGCGCGTCGCGGCCGACTTCGCGTGCCCGACGATGGATGCAGCCAAGCCTTTGCGCCGCACGGCGTGACTGATGGAGGAACCGATCAGTCCCATGCCGATCAGGGCGATACGATTGAATAACGGTGGCATCGACGGACTTTCGCAGTTGCGCGGAGGCTGTCGCGTGACTATCGGCGGGACCCAACCGGCGCAAGGCCCAACCGGCGCGAGCCTGACCAGTGACAGTCCAACCCAGCGTGCTGCCCTTCGGGCGTCAAAGATGTGCCGCTTTCGAACACGCCTTCACGCCAAGCACACCTGCTCGAAACCCAGTTTTCAGCATGTCGTGCGACCGTGTCGGTTCCTCACCTCGGATACGCGCCATGTTGCCGACCAACGGCCTTTACGGCCACATGCAGAAGAACGCGCTGAAATCGGCGCTGTTGTTGATCGGCTTCGTCGTGCTGATCGTGATTTTCTGGACCTCGTGGTGTGTCATCTACAGTGCGGTGGTCGACCATTGGTTTGCCGTAAAAGTGGCGACCAAATCGGTGCGCTACAAGCCCGTTACCATGTCCGCCGTCTTCTCGACCGGAGGAGCCCGAGCACTCGCCTATTGGTGGATGCCGATATTCCTGTCGTCGTGCTGGTTCGTCGTTGCCTACTTGTGTCACGCCGACATCATCCGGGCATCGACCGGCGCCTGTGATGTGACACGGCGCGAGCAGCCGCGTCTTTACGACATGGTCGAACGCACGGCCATTGCGGCCGGTCTGCCGATGCCGAAAGTGCAGATCATGCGCACCAGTGTGCTCAACGCCTATGCGGCCGGTCTGACGCCTGACGATTCGGTCGTCGCAGTCACACACGGACTGATGCAGAAGCTGACCGACGCCGAACTTGAAGCCGTCATCGCGCACGAGATGACGCACATCAAGAACCGCGACGTGCGGCTGATGGTGATCGCCACCGTGTTTGCGGGCGGCCTGACACTGGTCGGGGCGGGCGTGGCGAAATTGGTCGCCGGCGGCGGTGGCGGCGCAGTTGCCTCGGGTGCCGCGCAGGGAGCTGCAGGCGGGCTCGCGGCCGGTGCTGCCGAAGCCGGTGCCGAAGGTGGCCCGGCCGGCATGATCGCGGCCATCGTCGTCGGGATAATGTTTCTTTGCCTCGCCCATTTGTTCGCGATCCTGATCTACTTCGCCATTTCGAGGTCACGCGAATTTTTAGCCGACGCTGGCGCCGTCGAGATCACCAAGGATGCCGATGCCATGATATCGGCCCTCGACAAGATCGCCGGCGATCACGACGACATCCCAGGCCTGAATGCCAACCTGCGCGCGATGATGATTTCGTCCAGCGTCGACAGCCTGTTCTCGACCCACCCTTCCATCGCCTCGCGCATCTCGGCTTTGCAGATCCACGCCGGCGGTCGCGCCTCGATGGGGCGCCGCACGTCACGATCGGCCGGCACGGCGACCGCATGGGGCGCCTCTGCCCCAGGCCTGTCCAGTGCGCCGCGCGGCGCTGTCGGGTTCGGCCGCCGCCAAGCGCGCAGCTGATTACCCGAGTGTCTCCGATCACGTCGGTGGGATCAGGCGAGACTCGCGCATCGACATTGCACTTTATGGCACGATCAACTGCAGCATCAGCCCGCGCGTCGTATAGATGCGGAAATCTGCATCCAGCGTGACCATGCGCAGCCCACCTGCGACGGCGAAGGCGGCAAGGTAGGCGTCCATCCATACCTTGGGCGAAGCCGTGCCGAGATCGGCGAAGGTGCGCCAGAGAGCGAACACGCCGCTGTGTTGCCGTAAAACTGGGTGGGCGCGTGGCGGTCGATGCGGTGACAGCTTGGCCCCATCACCCGGCCATTTCGCTGACGGGACTCACGTACCTTTTTCATGAAAGAAGTCGTAGATCTTCTGTGCCATGTCGGCGTTGATGCCTTTGACCGCCTTCAGATCTTCAATGCCGGCACGCGAAACAGCTTTGGCCGAGCCGAAGTGCGTGAGCAGCGCGCGTTTGCGTGTCGGGCCGATACCGTCGATGTCGTCGAGCGGGTTGACGCTGATGGCTTTCGACCGTTTGGCGCGATGCGTGCCGATTGCGAACCGGTGCGCTTCATCCCGCAGGCGCTGAACGAAATACAGCACCGGATCGCGCGGTTCGAGCATCAGGGTTCGCGGCCGTCCTGGAATGTGGAAGTGCTCGCGGCCCGCATCCCGGTCGGGACCTTTGGCGACGCCGACCAGTGAGACGTCGCGTATATTCAACTCCCGCATGATGTCGACGGCGACGGCCAATTGCCCCGCGCCTCCATCGACCAGCACGAGGTCTGGAATGTCGGGAAACTCGTCGTCGCCGAGCGGGCTCGCCTCGTCGTCTGAATCGTCGCGTTCGGCCTCATCGAGAATCGTGGGCTCTGAGAGAGCAATCGGCAGGCCCGCCAATCCGGGGTCGACCGCCGAGGCGACGTCTGTGTCGACGTCCACACTCTCGATGTCCGACGCCTGATCGCTAAATGCTTGCGCACCCTGTGCCTCAGCGATGCGCTTGAACCGCCGGGTCAGGACTTCCCGCATCATGCCGTAGTCGTCGCCGGGCGTGATGCTGTCGGACTTGATGTTGAATTTGCGATAGGCGCTTTTCACGAAACCTTGCGGCCCAGCGGTGATCATGGCGCCGACCGCGTGCGCACCCGCGATATGCGAGTTGTCGAACACTTCGACGCGGCGCGGTATGCGGGGCAGCTCGAACCGATCTTTCAAACCTTCGAGCAACGTGCGTTGCGACGATGTTTCGGCGAGTTTGCGGCCGAGCGCCTCGCGCGCGTTGGTCAGCGCGTGTTCGACCACGCCGACTTTCATGCCGCGCTGCGGCACGCGGATTTCCACTTTGCGATCGGCCTTGATGCTCAAGGCCTCAGCGAGCAAGGCACGATCGGCAATTTCGTGGCTGAGCAAAATCAGGCGCGGCACGGGCTTGTCATCGTAGAATTGGGCGACGAAACTATCGAGCACCTCCCCCGGCTCGAGTGAACGATCAGCGCGTGGATAATAGGCGCGGTTGCCCCAGTTCTGACCGGTGCGAAAGAAAAACACCTGGATGCAGGTCTGGCCGCCGTCCTGATAGGCGGCGAACACGTCGGCTTCTTCGATACCCTCGGGATTGATCGACTGGTCCGCTGTCACATGCGCCAACGCCCACAGCCGATTGCGAAAGCGCGCCGCTTCCTCGAATTCGAGCTTTTCGGCCGCTGCTTCCATCAGGTTTTGATAGTGCCGCCGCACGTTCTGGCTCTCGCCGCGCAGGAACGCGGTCGCCTCGTCGACCAGCTTGCGATAGTCTTCGTCCGCGATCTCCTTGGTGCATGGCCCGGCGCAGCGCTTGATCTGGTGCAGCAGGCATGGCCGCGTGCGCGACGCGAACACACTATCCGTACACGACCGCAACAGGAACGCGCGCTGCATCATGTTGATCGTGCGATTGACGGCGCCGGCCGAGGCGAACGGGCCGAAATATGCTCCCTTGGAATTGCGCGCGCCGCGGTGTTTGCCGATCATGGGCGCGGCCTGATCGGTGCGGATGACGATGTAGGGAAACGATTTGTCATCGCGCAGCAGCACGTTGAAGCGCGGCCGGAAGCGCTTGATCAGATTGGCCTCGAGCAGCAGCGCCTCGGCTTCCGTGCGGACCGTCACGAATTCCATCGACGCGGTCGCCGAGATCATGCGCGCGATGCGGTTGGTGTGGCCGAGCAGGCGCGTATAGTTCGCCACCCGCGCCTTCAGCGACCGCGCCTTGCCGACATAGATCACCTCGCCGGCGACATCGAGCATGCGGTAGACACCGGGCGAGTTCGGCAATTGTTTCCAATAGCGCTGAATCACGTCCGGCCCGGTTTCCGGCGCTATGTCTGATCTGGTGGTGTCGGTCGGCTCCGTCATGCCCTCTGGAACCGCGTCCAAGGGCAAAGATCAAGTGGTCGCGAGTGGTTGCACAACACGATGTCGATGAGTGGGTCACGTGCTCCGAAACAGCGCCATCACTTCGCCGACGGCCGCTTGCGGTGTCGTTTCTCCGCGCCGCACGCTTGCCTCTAGCTCGGGCAGGCGTGCGGCCACGCGCGGATTGGCGCTCAAGGCGTGCATGAGAGCCTCGTCCAGCAAAGCCCGCATCCAGCGCACCGCCTGATCGCTGCGGCGCGATTGAAACACGCCCGCGCGTGTCAAGCGTTCGCGATGCTCGCTGATCTTGTCCCAGAGTTCGGCCAGCCCCGCATTGGTCAATCCCGACATGGTGAGCACAGGTGGCGACCATTCGGGCGTTGCGGGCGTGAGAATATGCAGGGCCGCCTGATAGTCGGCAGCGGCGCGCGTCGCACGCGCGATGTTGTCGCCGTCGGCTTTGTTGATGCACACGATGTCGGCCAGTTCGATGACGCCCTTTTTGATGCCTTGCAGATCATCGCCCCCACCAGCCAGCAGCAGCACGACGAAGATGTCGACCATGTCGGCGACCGTCGTCTCGCTCTGGCCGACGCCGACTGTCTCGACGATGACGATGTCGAATCCCGCTGCCTCGCACAGCGCCATCGTCTCGCGTGTTTTGCGCGCGACCCCACCGAGGGTGCCCGACGTCGGCGAGGGCCGAATGAAAGCGTGGGGTGACATGGCGAGACGGTTCATCCGCGTCTTGTCGCCGAGAATAGAGCCACCGGTGCGCGATGACGTCGGGTCGACGGCCAACACTGCAACCTTGTGGCCGGCCTCGACGAGATTGATGCCGAGTTGATCGATCGTGGTCGATTTGCCGACTCCGGGCACGCCGGTGATGCCGATGCGGTGCGCTTTGCCGATGTACGGTTGCAGGCCCTGCAACAACGTCTGCGCATCACCACGATGCGACGGCCGCGTGCTTTCGACCAACGTGATGGCGCGGCCGAGGGCGGCCCGATTGCCGGCCCGAATACCGACGGCGAGGTCGTGCAGCGATATGGTCGAAGTCGTGGTCATGACGCGGTTTAGCGGATAATCCCGGCATGCGCCAAATTCAGCGCTTCGCTCACGATGCGACGACAGTGATTTGACACCGCCCACGTGCGAACGCAGAAGCCATCCGTCGCCTCCTCCACCGACGGACCAGCCGCCATGATCGTGCCCACACGCAGCGCCCTGTACATGCCCGGCTCGAACGTTCGCGCGCTGGAAAAGGCCAAGACGCTCGCAGCCGATATCGTCATCCTCGATCTGGAAGATGCGGTCGCCCCCGATGCCAAGACCGAGGCGCGTCAACGCGTCTGCGGCGCCGTCACAGCCGGCGGCTTTGGGCCGCGGCAGGTCGTCATCCGCGTCAATGCGCTGGATACGCCGTGGGGCATGGACGACCTCGCTGCCGCCGCAGCCGCCAAGCCGAACGCCGTCTTGTTGCCAAAGCCGAACGGCGCGGCCGACATCGACGCCGCCAGTGACGCGTTGCGCCGGGCCGGTGCGAGCGAGGCGGTGAAGCTATGGGCGATGATTGAAACGCCGCTGGCCGTTCTAGATGCCCGCTCGATCGCGGCCGCGAGCCGCCATGCCGGATCCAGACTGACATGCCTGGTCCTTGGCACCAACGATCTCGTCAAGGAAACGCGCGCAGAACTCGACGCCGCGCGCACGGCTGCGCTGTTCTGGCTTTCGACCGCCGTCGCGGCCGCCCGCGCCTACGGTCTGACGGTGCTCGACGGCGTCTACAACGATTTCAAAAACAATGAGGGCCTCGAGCGCGAATGCGCGCATGGCCGCATGCTCGGCTTCGATGGCAAGACCCTGATCCATCCAGATCAGATCGCCACGGC
>JANOAW010000500.1:0-5329 GCA_031411355.1 Hyphomicrobiaceae bacterium
CGCCAACCGCGCCAAGAGTCAGTTTCTCGCCAATATGAGCCATGAGATCCGCACACCGATGAACGGCGTGTTCGGCATGACCGAGATCCTCATCAAATCGCCGCTCAGTGATCGCCAGCGGCGCCAAGTCGGCACGATCCACGAGTGTGCGAAAACACTGCTCACGATCGTCAACGACATTCTCGATCTGTCACGCATCGAGGACGGAAAAATGCCGATCGACGCGCAGGCCTTCGATCTGCATCATTGCATCGAGAGTGCCGCAGAATTGTTCGCGGAAGACGCGTTGCGCAAAGGGCTGGATTTGCGCGTGTTCATCGCGCCCGAAACGCCCCGATGGATCGTCGGCGACACCGGACGCCTGCGCCAAGTGTGCGTCAATCTGATCAGCAATGCGATCAAGTTCACGGCGCGGGGAGCGGTGGACGTTAGAGTTTCGGGTAGCTCGGGCGCGGATGGCACGGCACATGCCCGCGTCGACGTCACCGATACCGGCATCGGTATCGACGAGGCGACGGCCGGGCGCTTGTTCGAGCCGTTCACGCAGGCCGACAGTTCAATTTCGCGCCGTTTCGGCGGCACCGGGCTCGGTTTGTCCATTTCGCGTCGACTGATTTCGCTGATGGGCGGAACCGTGACGCTCGACAGTCGACCCGGCCAGGGGACTTGCGTCTCGATCACCTTGAGCTGTGCGACCGCGGTCGGCTGCGTGCCGGTCGACGCGAGCATCGAGGTCTTGAAAGGGCGCCGCATTCTCGTCGTCGACGATCGCGACACCAACCGCGAGATCATCGTCGACTATCTTTGCGGCGCGGGCGCACTGCCGGTCAACGCACGCAACGGGGAAATGGCCATCGCCATTCTCGATGCCGCCGCAGCAGCCGGTCATCCGTTTGCGGCCGTCGTGGTCGACATGCTCATGCCGGACATGGACGGGATGAGCCTGTGCCGCATCGTTCGGGACACCGAATCTCTGGCTGCAACAGGGCTGGTCATGGTCTCGTCGATGACGTGGGACGGTGATCTAAAATCGGCGACCGATCTTGGAATTACCCGCCTGCTGACCAAACCAGTCAGGCGGTCGGATCTGCTCGAAGCCGTCGCGCGCGCGGTCGTTGACCCGCGTCCCGCGTCCATCGACACGTCGGAGCGGCAGGCACGACCACGTGCTCGGATGGCAGCGCACGTGCTCGTCGCCGAAGACAATCCCGTCAACGAAGAGGTGGTGCGCGAACTTCTGCTCGCCATGGGGTGCACGTTCCGGGTCGCGCGTGACGGAAACGCAGCCTGTGCCGCGTTCGAAGCCGAGCCGTTCGATATCGTCCTGATGGACTGCCAGATGCCTGAAATGGACGGCCTGACGGCCACGCGTCAGCTGCGTTTATTCGAGCAGATGTCAGCTGCCGGGCGCCGCACGCCGGTCATCGCTGTCACGGCGCACGCGTTCGACAGTGACAGGGTCGCCTGTCGCGACGCAGGTATGGACGACTATCTGATGAAACCCTTCAGCGAGGTCGAATTGCAGGCGGTTTTGACAAAATGGATCGCTTCACCGCCGAGCGCAGCGGTTGCGCCAACCGCCCCCGATGCCGACGCGCCGATAGATGTGGCCGGCACATCGGCGCCGCCGGTCGAGGCGCTGGATGCCTGTCTCGATCACGCTCTCCTGTCGAACTTGAAAGCGCGTCGTCCGCAATTGTTTGCCCGCTTGCTGACGGTATATTTGACCCACGCACCCAAGAACGTCGATCAGGTTTTGGACGCTCTCGCGCACAACCAGGCGTCGGCCCTGCACCTCGCGGCCCACAGTTTGAAATCGTCGAGTGCCAACGTCGGCGCCACTCGGGTGGCCGAGCTCGCCCGCACGATCGAAGCCAAAGCGCGCACCGAGGCACTGGCCGATATTGCGCCAGTCGCAGCTGAACTTGCCGCGGAATTTCAAAAGGCCCGCATGGCCATGACGCGGGCACTCGAGCAGGCACGAACCGAAGCGGCGACGGGGACGTGACCGAGGCTATCGACGCGGGTTCGGCCCGTTCAACGCTTGGTTCGGATTGGCGGCGCGTTGGCGGCACGCTTGTCGTCAGCCGGATCGCCGGCTCGGCTTGATGCCTGAGCCGGAGCCTGGTGCACGATCACACGTGGTCTGCGCCCGAACAGCAGGCGCCGGAACATCAGCAATATCGACAGGGAAAAGACGCCCGCGACGCCGACGAACCAGGGATTTTTTTCCCAGAGCAAGATCGGCGACACTTTTCCATCAAGCACATAGCGCGCGTGCTCGATGGCGGCGAACGGGTCCGGCACGCTATCGGATTTCAACATCATGCCGACCGCCGTCGACTGGTCACGGCTGTTCAAGATGGCTTGACGCACACTCGGGCGGGCCAGGATCTGCATTTTTGACGGCGTTTGCGCGACCGATGACAGGATCCGCTGGGAGGCCGCCTTCTCCAATCCCGTCAGATACCCGGCGAGACTGCCGAGTTCAGCCGTCTCGAGGGCGTGGCCGAGTTTTCGAAGCGCGCCCGTATCGAGTTCGAACAGGACTTGACGTTGCTCCATCGGCAACGCGGCGAGACGCGCCAGCGCGACCTTGTCGCCCAGATTGATCAGGCGCGCGAAGGTGGCTTTGCTCAGCGTCTGCGGCGAGGTGAGCTTGTGCAAGTCCGCCTCGACCACGCGGCCGACGTCGTCGCCGGCAAGCTTCCACCAAGCAAGGGCCGTGTCGATTGAGCCGGTGTCGCGCGCGATGTCGAAGGCGGCAGGCGGAAGACGGTTCACAGCCTCGGAGAGCGTGCCGTCAGCGAGCCGTCGGAGGATGCCGGCCTCACCTTCCTTGGGCAGCAGCAGCGATACGATCTCGTCGAGACGAGCCAGTGCCTCGGGTTTCTGTTGATCGAGAAAATGTTTGAAATCCGTATTCTTCTCCGACAACTCGAGCACTTTGGCATGAGCCACCCGGAATTGCTGCCAGACCTCCAGAATGCGATCCGCCGTGCGCACCGAAATCTCGCGCAGGTTTTCGCCGATCTGTTCCTGAATTGCACGGGCGAGTTCGTCTTGCACCTTGACCTTGGTTTCCTTGGACTTCATTTCGGTGGCAATGATGGGCAAGACGCCGTGCCGGAAGTCCCAGACATCCTTGGCGATCAGAACCAGACCGACACCGCCCGCGACGATACCGACCACGCGCGCGACCACAGCACCGACGATCCGCGACCCGATGCGGGCCGCCATGTTGGTGATCTGCCGGCGCACGATCAGAATGACGGCCCCCGTGATCCCGCCGGCGCCGGTCGTCAGCACCGCGCCGGTCGATACGTCCGCCGTGCTCTTTGAGGGATCGATCTGATATTCCTTGCCGGCATCGCGCGAAAACATGCGCGCGACCGTGTTGCCGTAGCGCTGGCCGAGGAACAGCTGCATGCACTGGATGGCCGGTTCGGCGGTGTCGGAGATCGCCATCTCGATGCGTTTGCCGAGTGCACGCCCGACGCTGCCGGCGAGACTTTCAAAGGACGACGTCACGGCCGACGATTTGTAGGTGCGTTCGGCGACCGCGGTCGCCAAGGCGTTGGCCTGTTCGCTGGAGCCGATCGATTTGATCAGATTGGTCCAGCTGGTTTCGTCCTTGACCTCGTTGACGGCGATGTCGACCTGTTTGTCCAAGACTTGGTCGAAATCCAGCCGCCGCCATTCCTCGCGCACGACGCCGCCATAGTCGACGCCGGCGAGCCCGCTGCGCAGGCCCTTGTAGGTCAACTCCTCCATGGCACCGCGGAAAGCAGCCTCGTCCTTGGCCTGACAGGCTTCGTATTCCGTCCGCGTCATGATGTTGGACGACGACGTGATCGCGGACGATGGCGCTGTCTGGGCGGCACTCGACGTCGTGCCGAGGAAAGCCAACGGCATCTGTGCGACCAGGACGGCGCCGGCGGTCGTTACGCCGATCACGCGTTGCGTCCACGTGTTTCGCATCGAGCTGTCATCCTCGGCTGATCGGCTATGGCCAACGGCTTGTGCCTCATTTTCAAGACCGCGGACAGGCCGGAATAAGACAGAAATCGGGCGCAATACCCGGAAAATGCAGGAAGCGGCTGTGCTTGGGCCACTGTTCGGTCACACGCACTTGTTCCAGAAGTGTCCGAGTTCGTGTCTTCATCCAGGATATCGCACATGATCACGCCGTCAAAATCCAGTGACGCCGGCCGCCATGTCTGCTCGAACGCGCTGTCGCGGACCACGCACGCGCGGATCATGAGCACGAGGCTCACCGTCACGTCGGCGGCGGTGCTGTGTCTGTTCATGGGCGAGGCGGGCGCGGCGCCGTTTTCGGACAAGCAGATGGCGGACGCCGCCGCAGCCTTCGCGACCAGCCTTGGCAAAGCAGCCGTCGTCCCAGCCAAGCGCACGGCGCGAGATCTGCGCATCGAAGGCGACGCAGCCATCGCGGCCGACCCCCGCAAGGCCATGGCCGTGCTTCAGATCGCCGTCGGCGCAGAGGCGGCGGACCCGTCGGGGTGGCTCAGCCTCGCCCGCGCCATGCTCGCCATCAAGCCGGAGGCCATGCAGACCGGCGAACAATCGAGCCTGCCGAACCGTGCCCAATCCGCCGCCTATCGCGCCTACGAACTGGCCAAGACGCCGGCGCAGAAGGCCGAGGCCTTGGCACTGCTGACGGACGCTTTGAAGCGCCAGTCGCGCTATCGTCTGGCGATCTCTGCGGCTGCGGCCGCGGTCGAAGCCCGCGCCACGCCGGCCGCGCGCGAGACGCTGCTGCAATTGCGCACGGAGCACGGGTTCCGCGTCACCGACATCAAAGTCGACACCAACGGCGCGACGCCGCGCGCGTGTATCGTTTTTTCCGAGGGTTTGCCGAACAACCGGCCGATCGACTGGTCGACTTTTGTCAAAGTCGACGGGCGCGACGCGCAGTCCGTGTCGGCCGAAGGTCGTCAATTGTGCATCGACAATCTCGCCCATGGCAAAGACTACGCGCTGGTGGTGCGCGCCGGGTTGCCGTCGGTGATCGACGACGAGCCGCTGCTGAAGTCATCCGAATTGACGGCCTTCATCAAGGATCGCGTGCCGGTCGTGCGCGCGGCGGGCAAGGCCTATGTCCTGCCCGCAAACGGGCAGCAGGGCATCCCTTTGACGAGCATCAACGCCGCCATGCTCGGCGTCGAAGTCTACCGCATCGGTGACCGCGGACTTGCGCCCCTGATACAGGCGAACGAGTTCGGCCGCGCCGTTCAAGGCTACGAAGTCGGCAACATCAAAGAGCGGACGGGCCAGAAGGTCTACGAGGGCGAGTTGATCGTGCCCG
>JANOAW010000501.1:0-1510 GCA_031411355.1 Hyphomicrobiaceae bacterium
ACGCCGACGGCGTTGCTGTTGCCGCTGCCGCACGCGACCGAGAAGGTCGAGACGCGCCACGTTGCGCCAGTGCCGCATCTGCATCTGTCGACCGCAAGGGTGGCACTGAAGCCGCAATACCGTCAGTACGCGCCACACCACTGGGAAAACGGCGGCGCGCTTATTCCGATTGCGACGTTGTCGTTCGACTATGGCCCGCATCGCGTCACACGTGAGACTGCGGGTGAGGCCATCGAGAGCAAGGACGTCGATACCCTCGTGTTCATGCCGCGTGATCGGTCGCGCGAAACGGCGGCCTGGAAAGTCGCCGTTGCCGATGGCTTCGGACCCGCGTCGGAGATCTACGTCCTCGACTGGTCTGGCGGGTCCGCATCGGCGCTTGTGCTGGAGCCCGACGAAGACCTCGACGCGTTCGGCCGGCTCGATGCCCTCGACAACCCGACCCACCATGTCGCTTTTGTTCACGACCGCGTCCCAAACTTGATCAAGGCCGGATGGACGGTGACGTTTGCGGATGATTATCCGTTCAGGATCGCCGTCGGCGACGCCGACTTCTGGGCCGACACGGTCGGCGAAGGCTCCGGTATCGACTGGTTCTCGTTTGCACTCGGGATCACTTACGAGGGACAACGCGTCAACATCGTGTCGCAGCTCTCGCACATGATCGGCGTGCTGCCACCTGAAATACTGTCGCTGCGTGCCGACGCCGACAAATTCGACGCGGCCTGCGCCAAGGTCCGGATGTTCGTGACCTTGCCCGACAAACGCCTGTTGCCTCTCCCCGGCCAACGCATCGCACCGATGCTGCGAGGGCTGCTCGAATTGGTCGGACCGCGCGCCGACCGCATCGAAGACGGCAAGATCAGACTGCATCGAGCCGAAGCCGCGGCGCTTGCGGCCTTCGATCGCCCCGACGTCACCTGGGCTGAGAATGCCGAGCGGATGCGCGATCTCGGCAGCCGGCTACGCGGCGGCATCAAGTTGAAGGCGATCACGCCGCCGAAAGCCTTTACGGCGAAGCTGCGAGACTATCAGCGCGATGGTCTCGCGTGGCTGGATTTTCTGCGTCAGTCCCAATTGGGTGGCGTGCTCGCCGACGACATGGGGCTCGGCAAGACCATTCAAGGGCTGGCGTTCCTGTGCCGTGAAAAGGCGGAGGGGCGTCTCGATAAACCGGCACTCGTCGTTGCGCCGACGAGCGTGCTGCCGAATTGGTTGGCCGAGGCCGAAAAATTCGCGCCCCATCTCGACGTTCTCATGCTGCGTGGTGCCGATCGCCACGAGCGCTTCGGAGATATCGGCTCGAGCGATGTCGTGCTCACCACCTACCCGCTGCTCGTGCGCGATTTTGACGTTCTTTCGCGTCAGCAATTCCACGTCGCCATCCTCGATGAAGCCCAGGCGATCAAGAATCCGAAGTCGACCGTCAGCCAGATCGCGCATCGTATCGATGCCCGCCACCGCTTCGCATTGACCGGCACGCCGCTGGAAAACAATCTCGGCAAGGTGT
>JANOAW010000502.1:0-7314 GCA_031411355.1 Hyphomicrobiaceae bacterium
CAGCAGTTCGTCAAACCCGGCCGCGTCGATCCAGTTCCGGTCTTCGGCACCCGCCAGAGGTACCCGCGCAGGTACGGGCGCGCGTGCAGCCGACGGCACGTCAACGCGTTGTACCGCGCCGCGGCTCGCGAGTGCCGGTGCGACGAAGGCTGGACCGGGGCAGAGGCCGACCAAGCCCCAGCCGATACCGAACAGAGCCGCGCCAACGACCAGCTGGCGGTCGACGACGCCATCGGGCGGGATCATGAACGTGTCGGCGGCGAGCGGCTTGCGCCCCTGCAGGCGGTAGGCGGCAAACATGACCGGCAGCGCGCCGCAGAAAACCATCAGCAATGTCGGGTCCCAGCCACCCGTACGGATGGCCGCGATGTCGAGAAAATCGAGGACCTTCTTCGGGTTCGACATGCCCGATACGGTCAAACCCGCACCGAACAAGAGGCCTGCTGCGACGGCTACGAGAAATGGCATGGGGCTACCTTTCGACGGGTCGTTCACAGGGAGGGCGCGTTCACAGGACGTGGCGGGTGATGAACACTGTCGCCATGGCGGTGGCCATGAAGATGCCCGTGGCTGCGATGGATCTGATCGACAAGCGCGGCAAACCGCATACACCGTGCCCGGACGTGCAACCATTGGCGAGGCGCGTGCCGAAACCGACAAGCAAGCCGGCGACAGCGAGAACCGGCGCGGTCGCCGCGATCTGCACGGGCGTGCCGATCTGCGGCCAGACGGCGAGCGCTCCGATCGGCATACCGACCAGAAACGCCAACGCTAATCCGGCACCGGCGCAATGCGGTCTGAGGACACTCTCAAGCATGCCCGATATGCCCGCGAGACGTCCGGCACCAAGAAACAGGACAGCTCCAGCGAGGCCGATCAAGGCGCCACCGAGAAGGCCCGCGAGGGGTGTAAAATTCTGCATGTTCGTCCGTCTCCAAGTGGTCATGTCGTCGAGCGGGGTCAGCAGATGTCATTGCGCAGGCGGGTCTCAGCGCGCCAGAGGGCGTCGAGATTGTGCAGCAGAATGTCGATAACGTTGTCTTCATAGGCCTGCGTTTCGCCGGCCGTGTGCGGGGTGATCAGAACGTGCGGCATGGCCCATAACGGCGACGATGGCGGCAACGGTTCCTCCCGCGTGACGTCGAGGCCAGCTGCGGCGAGGTGGCCGCTCTGCAAGGCGGCTGTCAGGGCGGTTTCGTCGGCGACTTTGCCGCGCGCGACGTTGATAAGATGGGCGCCCGGTTTCATGGCGGCGAGTTCGGCCGCACCGAGCATGCCCTCGGTTTGCGCATTGAGCGGGCAAGCGAGCACCACGATGTCGGCACGCGGCAAGACCGACATCAACGCCGACGTGGCGACGACCTCGTGCGCGCCTTCAGTGCCCGTCGACGGGTCGCGCTTGACGCCGATCACATGCATGTCGAAAGCACGTGCGAAGCGTGCCAATCGCAAGCCGATGCGGCCTAGCCCGACAATCAGCATCGTCTTGCCCGCGATTTCGGCCTCGCGACGGGAAATATCCGAAATCATGCCCCGCCAGTG
Organism: Hyphomicrobiaceae bacterium; assembly: GCA_031411355.1. Lineage (GTDB taxonomy): Bacteria > Pseudomonadota > Alphaproteobacteria > Rhizobiales > Hyphomicrobiaceae > JABFRJ01. The sequence goes on from JANOAW010000502.1 coordinate 1,543, forward strand.
CTTGGCGTGCTGATGGTCACGACCGGTGTGCAGCTGCCGCTGCAGCGCGAGCGCCATCGCAAAGGCATGTTCCGCCACGGCATTGGCGTTGACGCCAGCGGCCGATGCGAGCCGGATACCGCGCGCCTTCAACGCCGCCTGGTCATATTGGTCGATACCCGCGCTGATCGACTGTACGAAGCGCAGTTTCGGCGCCTTGGCGATCAGATCGTTTTTCCAGGCCATGGAGACACACACGACGTCGACGTCGGCGATGTGAGCGAGAGCTTCTTCTGCGGTTTTCACTTGAACATGTGCGATGCCCGTGTCGCGCGCAGCAAAGCGCGCCGCCATCTGATAGGCGCCGTGCATGAACAGGATGCGGGTGTCGGCACGGGATGGAAACATGGGGTTCAACGTCGGTCGACAGGTTTCGGGGCCGCGAGCACGAGTGCGTCCCGCAGGACATCGACATCGCCGATGTGGTTCGCGAGCAGCAGGACGAGGCGAGCGTTCAGAGCCGCGCTGTCGTCGACGGTCAAGCCACGATGTGCTTCGACGAGCGCGCGAAAAGCCGCATCCGGGTCATTAAAGCGGTTGCTCGTCAGGAGCCTGGTCATGACTTGCCTTCTGCCAGCAGCACCGCGTCGGCAAGCATCCGCTGCGTCGGGGCTTTCCACCGCCCGGCAATATGCCCGTCCGGGCGCAGCAAATAGGTGCCGCCCGAGAGCGTGTCGTAGCGATCTGCAAGCAATCCCGTGGGATCCTCGAGCTGCCGCGGCTGCGTCGGCACATTGCCACCGGGCCGCAACTCGACGGCTTGAAGCACGATCGCGTCAGCAGCAAACGAGAGAATATGGAAGCGGGCGTCGACTGCGTCACTCAAGTAAATATCGGCCCCCTGTGACCGTAACGGCGCATCGACCATCGACGCCCCGGGCGGAGGACCGCCAGACCACAGATCCTGATCCGGGGTCGACAACGGGCTGTCCCGATACGCCGCAGCCGTCGACAGGCGACCCGAATTGATCAGGCGTTTGGCGAATTCCGCATCGGGCGCGAGGGCCAAAGCCGCATCGCGCAGTTGCCGTTCGGCGGCACCTCGCGGCGCAATGAAATCGGTAGAACGGGTCGAGTGAAGGATATTTTCGTCCGCCGCGGCCGACCGTTCGACATGATAGCTTTCGATCAACGACGCTGGGCTCTCGCCGCGTACAACCTTGGCCAATTTCCAGCCGAGATTGTCGACGTCCTGGACACCCGAGTTGGCGCCGCGAGCGCCGAACGGGGACACCTGATGGGCTGCGTCGCCGGCAAAAATCACCCGGTCGTGCACGAAACGAGCGATACGGCGACATTGAAACCGATAGACCGAGACCCATTCCAACTCGAAGTTCGTGTGGCCCAGCATCTTCTCGATGCGTGGGATGACGACGTCGGGTCGTTGTTCGTGGTTTGCATCGGCCACGGGTGAGAGCTGAAGATCGATACGCCAGACGTCGTCGGGTTGCTTGTGCAGGAGTGCCGACTGGCCGGCATGAAACGGCGGCTCGAACCAGAACCAACGCTCGGTCGGGAAAGCGGCGCTCATCTTGACGTCGGCGATGAGAAATTGGTCCTCGAACTGCTCGCCGTCGAAGGCGAGGTTCAGCATGCCGCGCGTCGGCGATCGCGCGCCGTCACACGCAACCACCCAGTCGGCATCGAGCGCGTACGGCCCATCGGGCGTGTCGATCGTCAACCGCGCGCCGTCAGCACGCTGTTCGAGCCCGACGAGCCGATGCTTCCAGCGTAGATCCACCGCGCCGTGGGCGAGCGCCCGATCAACCAGATAACCCTCGACGTAGTATTGTTGCAGATTGATGAAAGCCGGCATCTTGTGGCCCGGCTCGGGCAGCAGATCGAAGTCGTAAAGCTGTGCATTTCTATGGAATACCCGACCTTTGCGCCATTGCACGCCCTTGGCGATGCAGGCGCTGCCAATTCCAAGGCGATCGAAGACCTCGAGCGTCCGCTTGGCGAAGCAGATGGCACGTGAGCCATTGCCGATGCGATCGTTGTCGTCGATCAACACCGGTCGCAAGCCGCGTTGGGCCAGATCGACAGCGAGCGCCAAACCGACCGGGCCGGCGCCGACGATGACGACCGGGTGCCGCGCGACCTCGGTGCTCTGGTCGCGTGATCGGCAATAACTGAAGTGGCGATAGGCTTTGGTCATGTGCCACGTTTTGAGCGGACGATTCGGCCGGGTCAAGCCGGCTGGCCCAGCAGCCGACCTCGGCCCAAACTGCCGCGTTTAAGCGCGATCGGCGAGCTTGGCGCGCGCCAAGATGCGATCGGCGCGGACGGCATGTGGTTTGTCGATCATCTGGCCGCGCAGCGACAAGGCACCGGCGCCTGGATTGGCCTGGAACAGAGCGACAATCTCTCTGGCCCAGGCGATCTCGGCGGCATCAGGCGTGAACGCAGCATTGATCACGGCGACCTGGTCTGGATGGATGGCCATCTTGCCGGTGAAGCCGTCACGCGCCGCGAGACGACATTCCTCGCCGAGGCCCGCGAGGTCGCGGAAATTGGCGTAAACCGTATCGATCGGCTGGCGGTTCGAGGCCGTCGCGCACATGAGCGTCAGGTTGCGGGCGAGAAGATACGGCGACGTCCAGACGCCATTCGGTTCGCGCGTCACGGCCGAGCCGACCAGGGCCGACAAGTCCTCGGCACCCCAGGTCAAGCCTTCCATGCGGGCGCTCGTATCGGCGAAGGTCGCCATGACCAGCAGTGCCGCCGGTAGTTCGGTTGCGATGGCGATGATCCTGGTGGTGCCGGTGGCGATGCCTCGCTCGCGTTCAGCGGCGTCGAGCCAGGTCGCCAAGCGATCGACATCGGCGCCCGAGCGCGGCTTCGGCAACATGATGCCATCGGGCCGGGCCGCAATGACACCGTCGAGATCGTCCTGCCAATACGGTGTGTCGAACGCATTGATGCGCACATAGAACCGCGGGCGTTTCGGCTGCTTCAGGACCTCGGCGAGAAACGCTGCGGCGAGCCGGCGGGCAGCTTGCTTATTGGCCGTGGACACGGCGTCTTCGAGATCGAGGATCAGGCAATCCGCGCCGAATGTCAGCGCCTTGGCAAGCTTCTTTTCGCTGTCGGCGGGGATGAACAAAAGTGAGCGCATGCGCGTCAACCCTTCATGGATGCAATGGCCATTGCGATATCGGCCGGCGTTGCGACCGACTGCGCCTTCAACGACTTGTCGATACGGCCGGTCAAGCCGGTGAGAACCTTGCCACTGCCAATTTCGTAGACATGGGTCACACCTGCGGCCGCCATGGCGAGCACGCATTCGCGCCAGCGCACGGTACTGCACACCTGTTCGACAAGTCGGCTGCGGATGTCGTCGGGATCGGTGATGGGGGCTGCGATGACATTGGCAACGACCGGCACAACGGGCACCTTGAGGGCGACGTTCGCGAGCGCGATGGCCATGGCGTCGGCCGCCGGTTTCATCAGTGCGCAATGGAACGGTGCCGACACGGCGAGCGGCATGGCGCGGCGCAAGCCGTGCGCCTTGCCGACCTCGCCGACGCGATCGATGGCGGTCTTGTGGCCAGAAAGTACGACCTGGGTCGGATCGTTATCGTTGGCAACATCACAGACGTCGCCCTGCGCCGCGTCGGCTGCGATTTTTTTCGCGACGTCGATGCCGACGCCGAGCAGCGCCGTCATGGCACCGACCCCGACCGGCACGGCCTTCTGCATAGCTTGGCCGCGTAGCCTCAACAGCCGCGCCGCGTCCGATAGCGAGAACGCTCCAGCGGCGGCAAGGGCTGAATATTCGCCGAGCGAATGGCCAGCGACAAAGCCGATGTCGCCGCCGAGTTTGACGCCCTGTGATTGCAAGACACGCATGACGGCGACGGACACCGCCATCAGTGCCGGCTGCGCATTTTCGGTCAGCGTGAGCGCCTCGGCTGGGCCGTCCCACATGAGCTGCGACAGCTTCTGGCCGAGCGCCGCATCGACTTCGTCAAAGACCGCTTTCGCTTCGGGAAAGGCCGTGGCGAGATCTTTGCCCATGCCGACGGTCTGACTGCCCTGGCCCGGAAAAACGAATGCGATGCTCATGGGTTCTCTCGCGGCTGCTACGACACGTCTTGGCACTGGCCAATGACGCGCGCGCCGTCAAGAGTTCCTATTGTGTCAGACGCAACTGTTTGAGTTGCACTGCGATCTTCTTGAAGGTGGCTTTGAGATCCGCGCCGGTCACGGCCTGGAAGTAATGCTGGTCCGACGACGCGCAGGCGCGCATTTCAGATTGCGCGCGGGGGTCGGGCAAGCCGAAGCCGACCATATAAACGGCGATCTTGTTCTGTTTCATGCCAGCACAGATATCGCGAAACTGTTGATAGGATTCATTGGTCATCATGGCGATATCGGTCGAAGCACCGCTCTTGTAGGAGAGATTGAACTCGCCGTCGCTCAAGAGCAGGACGGCTTTGACGGTCTCGTTCGGTGCATAACGGTTGGGCGAGCTGCCCGTCGGTACCACTGCCGACCACGCCGGTGACACCATGTACCATGCCCACGACATGCCCAAATGGCCAGCCGTCCCGCCGACCGGAACGATCGCGTCGAGCGTGTTGCGCATGTCCGTGTTGCGGCTTTTACCAAGCAGCGGCATCACCGGGTTCGTCGGACACGAGTAGTAGCCGTATGGTGCCGCGACGGCCCGCAAGGCGTTGGTTCCGCTCGGGTAGGCGTCGCTGATGCCTCCGTTCAAGCGTTCGACGAGGCAGCCATCGGCGCTGCCACTGCTGACCCTGCCGGCGAGCGACCCGGCGTTCACAGATGCGGACCAGGGAATAATGGAAACACGAACCGCCTTGTCGTCTTTTGCTTCCGAAAACAACACATCCAAAACGTCTTTGGCGGCTGAGCGCATGTCGGCGAGCTTGGTCCCATCCAACATCGACCCCGTGACGTCGAGCGCCATGGCCAGTTCGACATCACGCGCCTTGTAGATGACGCTCGACGATTTCGACACGGCCAGCTTGGTCTTGCCGAACACGGCGGCAAAGCTGGTGCTCATCTCGGCTGTCATCGCCGTCGTGACCGCGCTCGTATTGCGATCGATCGTCACCACCAATTGCGACAATGTCACTTGGTGGATGCCTTGCCCCGCCATCTGCAAATCGAAATAGGCTTTGGCCGTCGCGGTGACATCGGCGTCCTGATCGCCGCGATCAAGCGCTTTGGCGCCTGCGAGCGCCGCCGCATCCAAAGCGTTGGTGATGCGGGCCGATAGGTTTTGACCGCGCGCCATGTCGACGGCGAGGGCAATGGTGCCGAACAGGGCGGTGGTCAGGAGGGCGAAGGTGATCGCCACGCCGCCATGCCGATCGGCGCACATGCCTGACGGCGAAAACTTGGATCGAAGCACGAGACCCCCGTCGACTTGGTGTCTCAGTAGTTGACCAAATGAGCGATAACATCAGGTTATCGAATGCATCCTCACCGTCCGATCGTCGGTCATGGTGAACATTGGATCACGTTGCGTCCCGTCGCGGGACATTGCGCCCTTCGAGATAAGTCGCACTGCGCATCTCGATCAGGCGCGACGCTGTGCGCTCGAACAGGAACGATTCGTCGCCAGCCGGATGTAGCGCCTCCGGTTCGGCCTCCGCCGATACGATCAACCCGGTGCGGGCGTCATAGAGAGTGTCGATCAAGGTGATGAAGCGGCGCGCTTCGGCGCGTCGATCGCGTGAGAGGATTGGGACCCCTGCAAGG
>JANOAW010000503.1:0-11011 GCA_031411355.1 Hyphomicrobiaceae bacterium
TCAACGTGTCAGCGAGGCCGTCGGTCATGGCCGACTTGATGAAGCCGGGCGCTATGCAATTGGCGGTGATGCCGCGGCTACCGACTTCGCGCGCCAAGCTCTTGGTCATACCGATCATGCCGGCTTTCGAGGCGGCGTAATTGCCTTGTCCGGGGTTGCCGATGACGCCTGACACCGACGAAATATTGATGATGCGGCCATAGCCCGTTTTGGAGCGCATCATGTGGCGCGAGCCCGCACGCATGAGCATGAACGTGGACGTCAGATTGACGGCGATGACATCGTCCCATTGCTCATCCTTCATGACCATGAACAGATTGTCCTTGGTTAACCCGGCATTATTGACGAGGATATCGAGGCGGCCCCCGAGCGCCTTGACGGCGTCGTCGATCAGCTTCGCGACCTGCTCCTTCTTGGCAAGGTCACATGGCACAACGACGCAGCGGTCGCCGAGTTCGGCTTTCAAAGCTTCGAGCTTGTCCACCTGGCGGCCAGAAACGGCGACGGTTGCGCCTTGCTTGTGGAACATGCGGGCAATGGCGCCGCCGATGCCACCCGTGGCGCCCGTGACGAGGGCGGTCTTGCCGGTGAGGGAAAACATGGATGATCGGCCTTTCAGGCTGTGATGCAACGGTTCGGCAGCCTTGTGGCGGGGGACGGACAGGGGGTCAAGCGCGGTTCATGCGCCCGGTTTGAGCGATGACGACCGGTCGCCGTCATGCGCGCACGTCGATGACGAACATTTCCTCAGGCTGGCGCACCAGATCGAAGGCCATCCGGCAGGCGACGCTGAGGACGAGAAGGGCAAGCAGCAACCGCAATTGATCGGCGCGCAATTTTTCGCCGAGGCGAACGCCAATCTGGGCGCCTGCGACGCCGCCGATCATCAACGGGGCAGCGAGCAGCAAGTCGACGCTGAAATTGTTGATTGCCTGTAGAATTGTGGTTGTTGCAGTCACAAAGATGATCTGGAACGCCGACGTTCCCATGGCGAGGCGGGTTGGCAGCCGCAACATGTAGATCAACGCCGGAATCAACATGAAGCCACCACCGACGCCCATGATCGCCGTGAGCAGGCCGACAAAGGCGCCGATCAAGACCGGTGGAACGATCGAGACGTAGATTTTCGATGTGCGGAAACGTTGCTTGAACGGCAAGCGCTCGATCATGCCGTGTTGGCCGGCGCGACGCGATGCGGCAGGCTTGCCGGCCCGAAATCCACGCCACGACTTCAAGCTTTCGATCAACATCATGGAGCCGATGGTGCCGAGCATCACGACGTAGACGACCGAAATGAAGATATCGAGCTGGCCGATGGCCTTCAAAAGCTGCTGCAGCTTGACGCCGACGAACGAGCCCCACAGTCCACCAGCGATCAGGACACAGCCGAGTTTAACGTCGACGTTACTCTTGCGCCAATGTCCCAGCGCTCCGGAGACGGATGACGCGGCCACCTGCGCCGCCCCCGTGCCAACGGCGACGGGCGGCGGGACACCGAGAAAAATCAGCGCGGGGGTCAGTATGAAACCGCCACCAATGCCAAACAAACCGGCGAGGACGCCGACCGCTATTCCCATGCCGAGCAGAAGGAATACGTTGAGCGAAATTTCGGCAATCGGGAGATAGATCGACATCGCGGCAGTGATGGCTGGAACCGTGGCTCAGCGCAACGTGATCGTGCGGGCGACATGGGGCGCACGTCAATGGGTTGTCCGCGACATGGGTTGTCCGCGTTCGTGACTGGTCGCCGTCGCGGTCGAATGATAGCACAGCACGGACGACCAGGTCCCAGGGAGATCCATTCATGCGCCGTATTGCCCTTGCCGCATTACTTGCGGCGGCCGGAGCGACGCCCTCGCTCGCCCAGATCGCCGTCTCAGCCAACGACGGTAAAGTAAAACTCGTGAACGGTGTCGTGCAGACCGTCAAAGACGGCCGCGACACTGTTGCGATCATCGATCTCAAAGCCAATCCGCCGAAAATCCTGTTCGAACTCGATGTGCCCGCGAGCGTGGCAGGCCCGCCGACCTCTGTTGCAGTGTCGCCTAGAGAAGAGATCGCGCTGGTGACGGCTGCTGAGAAGGTCGACCCAGCCGATGCGACCAAGCGCACGTGGGATGACAAGGTGACTGTCATCGACTTGAATATGTCGAAGCCCGGAATTCTTGCGCGCGCCAAAGGCGCCGTCACGAAAACGGAGGTTGCGCCGGCGCAGCCCAAGGTGCTGGCGACGTTGACGGCTGGCAAAGGTGCGGCGGGCGTTTCATTCAACAAAGCCGGCACGCTGGCGCTGGTCGCCAATCGCGGCGAAGGTACCATCACAGTGCTGACGATCGCCGGCAAGGCCGTCACCGTTGCCGGCAAGGTCGATCTCGGCAATGCCAGCGCCGGCCCGAGCGGCATCATCTTTTCGGCCGACGGCAAGCAGGCCTATGTCACGCTCGACGGCGAAAGTGCCCACAAGATCGCCGTCCTCAACGTGGACGGCAGCAAGGTCGAGTATGCCAAGCGCGATATCAACGCCGGCATCCGCCCGTACGGCATCGACATCACGAAGGCCGGCGACGTCGCAGCCGTGGCCAACATCGGCCGTGGCCAAGGCGACACCGACACGATGTCACTGATCGACATGAAGGCCGTGCCGCCGCGCGTCGTCACGACGGTGTCGGTCGGACAAACGCCGGAAGGCATAAAGATTTCGCCTGACGGGAAATTGGTCGCCGTGACGGTCATGAATGGCACCAACAAGGTCGACACGTCGCCGTTCTACAAGGCGCAGGGATTGTTACAGATCTGGACACGGACCGGCACGCAGTTGACCAAACTCGCCGAGGCCCCGGTCGGTAAATGGTGCCAGGGCATTGCCTGGTCGTCCGACAGCCGCACCGTTCTGGCCCAGTGCATGGCCGAAGAAGAGATCGTTGTCTTCAAGATCGCCGGTAAAACTCTGACCCGCTCCGGCGCGATCAAGACCAAGGGCGGTCCCGCCGGTATTCGAACGGCGGAATAAGGGGCAATCAGTATCAAACGCCGTCGTCGGCCACGTGTCGGCGACGGCGTATGCTTGACACGGCACGCCGAGCGCGGGCGGCCCCTTCGATGGGTCTGATCTTTGCGATCAAGACATCGGCTCTTCGCATTACGCGAAGCGGCTTGCTATGACGCAAGAACGCTCGGAGATGCTCATGCCCCATTCCCTCAGACTGCTGTTTCTCGCCGGGTCGGCCCGCGAAGGATCGCTGAACAAGCGGCTCGCGCGACTGGGCGCACGACTGGCACAGACCGCCGGTACGGCCGCGACGTTCGCCGATCTCGGTGACTATCCAATGCCGCTCTATGACGGCGACTTGGAGACGCGCGACGGCGTGCCAGACAACGCCCGCAAACTGATGGCGCTGATGCAGGCCCACAACGGCATCTTCTTCGCGAGCCCGGAATACAACGCTTCAATCTCGCCGCTGTTGAAAAATACGCTGGACTGGATCAGCCGCGCCAAGGACGATGCCGGCGTCACGGGCCAAGTCTTCAAAACGCGCGTGTTCGCCCTCGGCAGCGCATCGCCCGGCGGCTTTGGTGGCATGCGCGGGCTGATGCAGATCCGCCAAGTGCTCGAAATCGGGCTCGGCGCCCTCGTGCTGCCGGAACAGATCGTGGTACCGCGCGCGACCTCGGCCTTCGACGCGGACGGAAATTTTATCGACGGCGCCATGTCAAAACAGTTCGATGCGGTGGTGCAGCGGCTGGTCACGGCCGCGCGTCTCATGCGTGATCCGGCCGCGTGATGACTGTCATTTCTCGCCGCTCTCTCGCAACCGGCGCGTCGATGCTGCTACTCGCCCGACCGACATGCGCCGCGGCCAAACCAAGCCAGATCGACACGGCCCGTCACAGGCGTCGAAAGATGCTGGCCGCGGTGCAGACCTGGGGCATTCAACTGCGCTTGATCGATTTCCCGACCATCGCTGCGGCACCGGTCGACTTGGTCGTCGTCGATCACGCGTTTTCCGACGGCATGCGCTTCAAGAGGCAATTCGAATCGAGCGAAATCACTTATCTCAAAACCAAACCGGACGGGCGCCGACGCCTGGTCATCGCGTACATGTCGATCGGCGAAATCGAAACGTATCGCTGGTATTGGCCCGAAGCGTGGTGGGACCCGTCGCAACGGCCAAGCTGGATCGGGCCGGAAAACCCACGCTGGCCACGCAATTATCCCGTCGATTTCTGGCTGGCCGAATGGCAGCGGCTGATCACTGGACCGGACGGCTACGTCGCCCGGATCATGCGCCAGGGCTTCGACGGCTTCTATCTCGATCGCGCCGATGTGTACGAGGAATTGATGGCGCGGCATCCGCAGGGTGCCAAAACGATGTCGGCTTTCATCGGCCGGATCGCTGCTGCAGCGCGGTCGATCAATCCAGACGCGCTCGTCATTCTACAGAATGCCGAAGCGTTGATCGGCCAACGCAACGTCCAAATGTCGATCGATGCGATTGCCAAAGAAGATCTTTATTTCGGACTTGACCATACCGAGGCCCCGAACGCGCCGGACGCAGTCGCGTTTTCCGAAAAAGACCTCCGGCGGGCCCGCACGCTCGGCAAGCGCGTGTTCGCGATCGAATACGTGGGTGATCCAGCCAAGCAGCGGGAAGTCGTCGTGCGCATGGCAGCCAATGGGTTTCTGCCCTATTTCGCACCGCGCGATCTGCGCAGCTTGACCACCGATCCGGCGTCGCTTGCGCCCATGTACAGCGGGCCGTTGGTGCCGCAAGAGGGACAGCCGACGCCGTGACAACCGCTTCGCTCATATTTCCGCCGCCAGAACACGGCATCGGTATCAACGATCGAAATCACGGAGCAGACATGCGGGGGGGCAATATGAAGCGTACGATCGTCAAGGCGATAGTGGCGGCGAGCGCCCTGGCAGCTCTGTATCTGGCATGGCCCCTCTATTCGGCTTGGCAGTTGCGGCAGGCCGTCAAGTCGCGTGACATTGCGGCGCTCGAGGCGCGGGTCGACTGGCCTCTCCTAAGAGCGAACCTGAAGCCCAAAGTTCTGGAAGCCGTGCGCGAGAACGCTGTCGCGACCACAGGTTTGAAAGGGATTCTGAAACGAGCCGTCGGCGAGAAAATCGCCGATAAAGGGATCGACTGGATCGTGACGCCGAAAAATCTGTCCCGCATTCTGGCCGGCCGGGAATTCTACGCCAGACGCCTCCAGAAGGCTCAGCCACCCTCGCAACCGACTGCCGGCACAAAGCAGCCGCCCGTCGATGACAACGATCCGGCAGTTGATCTCGAAGATCCCGATGATCCGATGCCGCCCAAACGACTGCGTTGGGCGTTTTTCGAATCCCCGACCCGCTTTCGTATCGAGGCCACGCATCCGCGCATCCCGAATGCGCGCATCGTCACCATTCTGGGCCAGCAAGGATGGGGCTGGAAGCTGATCGACGCTTCGCTCGTGGAGCGCGGCTCGTGACGAGCGCTTCAATGCGCGCGGCAGGTGCGCTGATCAGCACGCGGTCGACTGTGCGTCCGGCCGTCATCGCCGATCTACCCGCCATTCATATGATTTATGCGCATGCCGTGACGCACGGTACGGCGAGCTTTGAATTGGAACCACCTTCCAAAACCGAAATGCGCACACGCTTCGACGCACTCACAGCGAGCGGATTTCCGTATCTTGTCGCCGAGGGCGACGGCCGCGTTCTTGGTTACGCCTACGCCAATGCCTATCGCCCGCGCCCGGCCTACCGGTTCACGGTCGAAGATTCGGTCTATGTTGCGCCTGACGCTCAGCGACGTGGTGTGGGTCAGGCGTTGCTGACTGAATTGCTGCGCGTAACCGAAGGGGCCGGCTATCGACAGATGATCGCCGTCATCGGCGATAGCGCTCAATACGCCTCGATCGGTCTGCATTTGCGCAATGGCTTTGTCCTGTCGGGAACGTTACGGTCCGTCGGCTTCAAGCACGGCCGCTGGCTCGATGGCGTTTTGATGCAGCGGGCTCTGGGTGAGGGCGACACGACCGACCCCGGCCCCTAGTTGCGTCTGATGCCACTTCAGGTATTTCGTTTGGCGATGCCGATCGCTATAGGGTGTTGAAATATCTCACCGGACATCCTCATGCGCCACATTTTTCCAGTTTTTTTCCTCCTCGTCGCTCCTGCTTCCGCAATGGCTCAACCGGTGCCGGGTCAAGGCGGGAGTGTGCCGCTCGCGGAGGTGCTCGAGGTCGCAAAACCGTATCCGAACTTGACCACTCAGGTGCGGCTCCGGCTCATCGCATCCAACACGACCAAGGAAAAAGTCACCTGCACCGCGCAGCGTTTCGCCAATTCCTGGACGGGCCTCGGTGGCGCGCGTCTTGCGCCCTATGTCTGCCCGATCGGCAAGCGAACGCTTACTATCACAGCCGAGCCGACCTATTATGACAAAGCCGGCTACAAGCTGAAACCCAACGATCCCGCCTTGTCGACAAAAGCCGTCAAAGTCGCCGAGAGCCGGCTCAAGTGGTCGTGGAAATAAACGCAAATGGCGCACGTCGAATTGATCGGACCGCTTCGCACTCGCGCGGGTGTCAGCACGCTGGAGATCGAAGCGCACAATATCCGCAGCCTGCTTGAACGCCTGGCTGAGCAGGTTCCGGCGATCGCAGCCGAGATCGATGCGGGGGTCGCTGTCGCCGTCGACGGGCAGATTTATCAGGATGCGCTGCTCCAACCACTCGCAGCTGATGCCGTCGTCCACATTCTGCCGCAGATAGCCGGCGGGTAACATTCAATATCCGCGGTCGAGGTCGACCACATTGCGGAGCGTTTCGCCGCGCTCGAACGCGCGCAATTGCTCGACCACGTAACCCGAAATTGTTTCGGGATCGCTGTCGGCGGCATTGTGCGGCGTGATCGTCACGCGGGGATGCCGCCAGAGCGGACTGGAAGGCGGCAGCGGCTCGGATTCAAACACATCCAGCACGGCATGACCGAGCGTGCCATCGTCGAGGCAAGCAAGGATATCTGCTTCGACCTGCAGCCCACCGCGCCCGGCATTGATGAGCACAGGCTTACCGAGGCGACCATCGCGGGCCAGGCGGCGCAACAGGCGACCGTCGATCATGTGGCGCGTGTCAGCCGTCAGAGGCAGCAGCACGACCAGGATGTCGGTCGTCCCGAGAAAAGCGTCCAGCCCGTCCAGACCGTGATGACAGCGCACATCCTTGATCAGTTTCGGTGATCGGCTCCAACCCGACACTTGGAATCCCAGGCGCACCAGCACGTCGCCGGCGTCTCGCGCGATTTCGCCGAGACCCATCAAGCCGACGCGCACCTTGTCGGCCGACCACTGATCCGGCGCAATCCACGCGCCGCGTGACTGTGCCGACCTCAGCGCTGCTCCCTGTCGATGTTGGTCGAGCACATGCCACACGACATATTCGGTCATCCGGTTGGTCAGGTCGGCATCGACCACGCGCACGATCGGTACGTGGCGCGGCAAGCTCGTGTCGCCGAGCAGGGCATCGACGCCCGCGCCGAGATTGAAGACGACGCGTAGATTGGGCAACGACGCGATCAAGCCGGGTTCGGGCTTCCAGGCGCCGACATAGCGGACAGACGCCGCATCGAAGGAATCGATGCCGGCGACCGCGATTGTGCGATCCGGCAAACGGGCACGAAAGCGTTTCGCCCACGCCTCGGGCGACCAGTTCCCACCTGAAGATTTGACGGCCAGCAGCAAGGTCATGTCAGCACTCTCATGATTCCGTCACGCCTCAATCACCGTGTGTCGGCGCATGGTCGACAGTCCACACCGCATCAAGGTCTTCGAGTTGCATTTCGATGCACTCGACGTCGAAGCGCAACGCTTGACCGCCGGCACAGACGAGTGTGATGCGGCCCGCCGGTTCTTCGGTGCCTGGGATCGCTTCGAACATCGCGGTCAGGATGCTGACGATGGCGCCGGTGGCGTGCAGGTCGATGCCTTGTACCTTGGCGCCGAGCACCCGTTCGATGCGCAATGCCGTTTTGCGGCGACGTGGGGGCGCGGCGGGATCGACGATCGCGGATGCCCAATCGAAACGGTTGAACAAGGCGACGAACCGGCGCTCGCGCGGCAGGTAGGTCATTTCGCCGATGACCCCGAGCGCGTCCTGCAGATTGGCCGCGACAATGGCGAGATCTTCTCGATCCAGTGCGATGAGTTTGAGGCCTGACATGTGTCGACGATCCAGCGGCGGCATTCGACCCTGGAGATGTCATTCAGGTTCGGCTCTGTCCAGTATCGCGCCATTCTCGCGGACGTAACCGACATGAACGTTGGGAGCATGCCGGGATCGGCGCCACATTTCGCTCTCATTTGGCTTATCTGCATGTCGAAACGAAGCGCGTATCGACACCGGTGTCCGATCTGCAATCAGACGCCGTATCGAACAGGACTGTCGGGCGGCGCGCTGTGTAGCGACTTGTGGAGGCCGTAAGTATGATTCGCACGCTGGTGTTCGCGTCGACGTCCGCAGCCCTTCTCCTCAGTGGAACGGCATCCGCGCAAGCGCCCAAGGCCGGCGGTACCTTGAGCTTCGCGGTCGTGGCCGAGCCGCCAAACTACGATTGCCACGCGTCGACGACGTTCGCGCTGTTGCATCCGATTGCCCCGCACTATTCGACACTGCTGAAATTCGACGGCGCCGGATATCCGAAGGTGATCGGTGATCTCGCCAAGTCGTGGAGCATTGCGGATGCAGGCAGGCGATATACGTTCACGCTGCATCAGCCCGTGTCGTTCCACGACGGCACTCGACTGACCTCGGCCGACGTCAAGGCCAGCTATGATCGAATAGCCAACCCGCCAGCCGGCGTTATCTCCGCGCGACGCGCCTTCTGGGCCGATCTCGAGGCCATCGATGCACCCGATCCCGCCACCGTGACATTCCGCTTCAAAGTGCCCGTCGCCGGCATGAACGAGCACTTTGCCAATCCGTACAACTGCATCTATTCGGCGGCCAAACTGGCGGCTAACCCCCGCTATCCCGAAACCGAGATCATGGGGTCGGGTGCCTTTCGCTTTACGTCGCATGTCAAAGGCTCGACGTGGGAAGGGGCGAGGTTCGATAACTATTTCCGGCCCGGCCTGCCGCGTCTCGACGGATACAAGGCATTCTTCGTCAAAAACACGGCGGTGGTTCCGGGCTTGCTCGGTGGGCAGTTCATGGCCGAGTTCCGCGGACAGAATCCGAAGGAACGAGATCAATTGCTGGCCGATGGCAAGGACCGGTTTGCCGCCCGTGAGGGGACGTGGATCGGCGCTCTCATGGTCATCTTCAACACCAAGAAGAAGCCGTTCGATGACGTCCGCGTCCGGCAAGCCTTGAGCATGTCCATCGACCGCTGGGGCGGCAGCGCGCCATTGTCCAAGATATCGATCCTCAAAGGGGTCGGCGGCGTTCAGCGTCCCGGCGCGACGTTCGCGCTGCCGGAAGCCGAGTTGATCAAACTGCCCGGATACGCGCGGGACGCTGAAAAATCCCGTGCAGCCGCCCGCCAGCTGCTGAAAGATGCGGGAGTCGAAAATCTGACGCTGCGTCTCGTCAACCGCAATGTCGCCGAACCCTATACGCCTGGTGGCATCTACGTCGTCGATCAGTTGCGTCGTATCGGTGTCACGGCGCAGCACGAACAACTCGAAACCAAGCTGTATTTCGACGCCGTCGGCAACGCCAACTTCGATCTGGCTATCGAGTTCATCAACGATCCGAATGACGATCCGACGCAGCAATTCGCCAAGTACGTGTCGAAAAAACTTTCAACCATCGGCTACTCCGGGCACGCCGACGACAAGATTGACAGTCTTTATGAAGCCCAGCGACGCGAAATCGATCCCTCCAAGCGTCTGCGCATCGTACACGATCTCGAACGCTACGCACTCACACAGGCCTACAACGTGCCGCTGCTCTGGTATCACCGTATCATCGTCCACGACAAACGTCTGAAAGGCTGGCATTTCACCCCGAGCCACTATGTGCAGCAGGACCTCGTCGAGGTCTGGTTGGACCAATGATAGTATGGTGCGGATTGGTGGCGGCGGGACTGCCCGCGTGGTGATGTAACGGCCGAACGACAGAGGCAAAGACAGCGTCACGCGGCGCCGTGAGGGATCATGCAGTCGACTGAAACGATCGCGGCACAGAACCGGGTCGCGAAACGGCTCGCGATCGGGGCGCTGGTGCTCGCCGTGCCACTTACGGTGCTGTTCGTCGGTTGGAGCGCCATCGATCTGTCGGCCGCACACCTGTTTTACGCCGGCAACAGAGATTTCACCGGGCATCTGCTCTGGTGGTCGGAGCCGCTACGGTTCTCGTTTCAGATATTTTACATCGCCTGTATCGCACTCGCCGTGCTCGGACTGTTGTGGACGCGGCGCGGCGCCGTCTGGTTGCGACGCCCACGTTTCGTCTGGCTCTACCTGCTGGCGTGCTTGATCATCGGCCCGATCCTGGTCACGCATGGTCTGTTCAAAACCACATTCGGCCGGCCTCGCCCCATGGAGATCACCGAGTTCGGCGGCGCCAAGACGTTCAAGGCCGCGTTCGTGCGCTCGGGCCAATGCACCTGGGGCTGTTCCTTTGTCTCTGGCGAAGCGTCGTCGACCTTTATCCCGTTTCTGGCCGCGGCGGTCCTCGCGCCCGAGCTGGCGCCGGTCATCGTCGTCGGTGGCACCATCATCGGCTTGACGGCTGGTGGTGTGCGGATGCTGCAAGGCAGGCATTTTCTCAGCGACGTCGTCTTTGCGGGACTTATCATGGCACTTGTCGCCGCTTTGACGTTGCCACTCGCGCGCCGCATGGATGCAGCTATGGCTCGGCGCGATAGACGCTGAGCCGCTGCAGCGGTTTGCCACCCTGCATGATGTCGACGCTTTCCATGGGCAGGATACGGCTGAAAAATCGGCCCAGCTGCGCCTGCGCTTGTTCCAATGTCAAATTTGGCGACACCACAATGGCCGAGCGGCCCGCGAAC
>JANOAW010000504.1:0-1864 GCA_031411355.1 Hyphomicrobiaceae bacterium
CCGTTTTCCATCGTCCCCCGATATCGGCGACGGTCTGACCGACGCCGGCAAGACGCTGATCAAGGCGTGTAACGTCATGCGCATTTTGATCGATCTATCGCATCTCAACGAGAAGGGCTTTTGGGACGTCGCAAAATTGTCCGATGCGCCGCTGGTTGCGACCCATTCGAACGTGCACGCCATCTGCGCCTCGTCACGCAATCTCAATGTCGAGCAACTCTCAGCGATACGCGCCTCCGGCGGCATGGTCGGGGTCAATTTCGCCACCAGCTTTTTGCGGCCGGACGGCAAGCGCGACGCCGACACCAAGCTCGATATCGTGGTCGATCACCTCACGGCCCTGGTCGATCATCTGGGCGAAGACGGCGTCGGTCTTGGATCGGATTTCGATGGCGCCCAGATGCCACAGGACATCGGCGACGCTGCAGGCTTGCCAAACTTGGTCGCCGCTATGACCAGGCGGGGCTTCGGCGCGCCATTGATCGAGAAAATCTGTTTTGAAAACTGGATGCGGGTCCTCGAACGCACATGGGGGCAGTGACGCGCCGCTCAATCTCTTACGCCTTCATCTGTGCCAGAGCACGCGCCTGCGCGCTCGTGCGATGGTTGGCATGACAAATTGCGATGGCGAGTGCATCGGCTTCGTCGGCGCTGTCGAATTTCGCTTTCGGCAGAAGCATGCCGACCATCATCTGGATCTGCCGTTTATCGGCATGTCCCGCGCCGACGACGGTTTTCTTGATCAAGTTCGGCGTGTATTCGGCCACGCGCAAGCCTTTCATTGCAGGCGCCAGCATGGCAATGCCGCGCGCCTGGCCGAGCTTCAGCGTTGCCTTCGCGTTTTCGTTGACGAAGGTTTCTTCTACGGCGGCTTCGAGAGGCGCATGCGTCGCCAGAACCTCGTTGAGTCCACGAAAGATGACGGCGAGCCGTTGCGCTAGAACCGCCTCGGTATCGGGTTCGATCATGCCACTCGCCACATAAACGAGGCGAACGCCATCACTCTCGATGATGCCCCAGCCGGTGCGTCTCAGGCCCGGGTCGATGCCGACGATGCGAATCATTTGTCTCTGCATGCTCGCGGCGTAGCACGGAGCCGGCTGCGAACACCGGTCGACAATGCCAGGTAAGGGCAGATGCACAGGCAAAAGCGCCGCGCGACAGCGCGTGCGAACACTGCTACCGATTTGAACGCGCTCCGGCAGGACCCTTCACACGCAGCAGACCGACATGATCTCGACGCGCCATTTCCTCGACATCGCGGACCTCGATGCCAGAACGCTGCGCCGTATTCTCGATATGGCCCACGAGATGAAAGCCTTTGGGCGGCGGCCGCCCGAACACCTGACGCCCAAGCATATCGACACCGCCGTTCTCGTCATGATCTTCGAGAAGCCCTCGACGCGGACGCGTGTGTCTTTCGACGTCGCCATGCGCCACCTCGGCGGCGAGACGGTGTCGCTCAACGACAAAGATACCCAGCTCGGCCGCGGCGAGCCGCTTGCGGACACCGCTCGGGTTCTCTCGCGCTACGCCGATGTGATGATGTTGCGGGTTCACAAGCACACGACACTGACCGGCCTCGCCGAACACGCCAGTATTCCGGTCATCAACGGCCTTTCGGACGTCTCTCACCCCTGCCAGATCGTCGCCGACCTCATGACTTTCGAAGAACGGCGAGGCCCGATCAGGGGCGCGACGGTCGCCTGGACCGGTGACGGCAACAACGTCGCAGCGTCCTGGGTGCACGCGGCTGCGCGCCTCGATTTCAAACTCCGCATCGCCTGCCCCCCGCAACTCAATCCGCCTAAATCGCTGATGGACTGGGCGCGCAAATCGGGCGGCGACGTCGTGCTCTCAGATG
>JANOAW010000505.1:0-7483 GCA_031411355.1 Hyphomicrobiaceae bacterium
GCGGCCTATCGCGTGACGGCACATTGCGACCGCCGAAACTCGGCCTCTTGTCTTATATGGTGCAGAGTTTCGATCCAAAGGGACCGCGCGACATCATCTTCGTGCCTGTTGGCCTCAATTACGATCGCGTGCTCGAGGATCGCAACTTGACCGCAGCAGCAGCGCTGAAACCTGGCGAAGAGCCGCGCTTCAAATTCAGCCCGATGGTGTTCGTTCGCTATCTCGCCAAGATGCTCGGCCGCCGCTTGACGGGACGCTGGTACAAAAACGGCTATGCCTGCGTGAGTTTCGGCGAACCCGTGTCGATGCGCGGCTATCTGTCAGCCCGCAATCTCGACCTGCGCCCCCTCGCCGACGACGTGCGGCATCGCGAAATCGAGACGCTGGGCCGGCACCTCATCGACGCCATCGGTCGGTCGATCCCAGCGCTGCCGGTGCCGATGGTAGCCGCGGCGCTGCTCGATGCCGGGCAGGCTGGACTGACGCTGTTCGAGCTCAAGGGACGCGTGCACAGTCTGGTGTCGTGGCTCGAAGCCCACGGGCACTACGTGCACATTCCCCGTGATGATCGCGACTATGCCATCGATACTGGGTTGCGCATTCTCAAACTGCGTCATCTCGTGCGCGAGACGGACGGCGTGCTGACGGCTGATCCGGACGAACTCGTGATCCTTCGATATTACGCCAACTCCATCGCCCATCTGTTGCCGACCGACATGGCGACATCGGCACGCGCGGCTTGAGGCTCCTCCAATGTCTGCATCCACAGCCGCCCCGGGTCGCCCGCCGACGCTGACATTTCATGGGCCTCACATCGCCGAAGTGCGTCTGTGCCGAGGCGAGAGCGCCAATCGCCTCGAACCGGTCGACCTGACGACCCTTCTTGCGCACATGGCGACCATCCAGGCGAGCGACGACGTGCACGTCGTGCTCGTCACGGCGCAAGGCCGCTCGTTTTGCGCCGGTTTCGATCTCGGCGCGCTGACAGCCGGGCGCGGCTCGGTCGGTCGCAACAGCGGCGAACGCGATTTCGAACGTGCCGCCAACGCCATTGCCGACGTGCGGCCCATCACCATCGCGGTCATCGAAGGCGCGGTGGTTGGCGGCGGCACGGACATTGCTCTCGCCTGTGATCTACGCATCGGCACGCCCAGCGCCCGCATGCAGATGCCAGCCGCGACAATCGGTGTGCCGCTGTATGCGAGTGCCTTGCAACGCTACGTGTCCCGGCTCGGTCTCGACGTTTCGAAGCGGCTGATCTTCCTCGCAGAATCCATCGATGCGAGCGAAATGAAGCGCATCGGCATGCTGACCGAACTGCGCGACGACGCCGACGCACGGGCGCGGCTGCTCGCCCTCGAGCTCGCGGCTCTGCCTCAACGTCCCCTGGCGGCCATGAAAGCAGCACTCAACGCGGCGACCGTCGGTTCGGCAACCGCGCCTGATATGCGTGCGCGCTTGGACGCTGCCTACGATGCCGACGAGATCGCCCGTCGCGTCACCGCGATGCGGCGACGACCGTCGGTGCGATGAGACGGGGACCACGCCACTTTCGGCCAATGCGCGACAATTCTATCGACAGCCTATGGATTCCCGGTCGGCTGGTGCGTTAAGAAGGCTCGGAGCTGCCACAGCGCTGTCGTGATCGCCTGCTAGTCGATCGCGCCTGCGGGTGTGCGGGTGGATGTCCACCGTGTCGGGTGGACAAGGGAGATGCGTACGACAATGATCAAGAAGACCTTCGCGGGCCTCGGGGCTGCGTGCCTCTCCGCTATGCTGGCAATCGTCCCGGCGCTGGCTCAGAAAACACCTTTGACCGTTTATACGGCCCTGGAAAACGATCAGCTCAAAATTTACAAGGACGAGATCGAAAAGGCTGTGCCGGACGTCGATGTGCAGTGGGTGCGCGATTCGACCGGCGTTATCACGGCACGTGTTCTGGCTGAAAAGGCCGCGCCGAAAGCCGACGTGGTTCTCGGCCTGGCTGCATCGTCATTGCTGTTGTTCAACAAAGAGGGCCTGCTCGAGCCCTACAAGCCCAGCGGCGAAGACAAGCTCAAGGACGTGTTCCGCTCCAAAGACGGCTCGTTCGTCGGCATGGATGCGTTCCTCGGGGTTGCGTGCTTCAATACGACTGAAGGCGGCAAGGCCGGCCTGAAAACCCCGACATCGTACAAAGACCTGCTCGATCCGAAGTTGAAAGGCCAAGTCGTGATGCCGCATCCGGCGTCATCGGGCACCGGCTATCTGATGGTCGCCGCGTGGCTGCAGACGATGGGCAAAGACGCCGGCTGGAAATTCATGGACGGCCTGCACGAGAATATCGCCGTCTACACCCACTCGGGTTCGGCCCCGTGTGTTCAGGCGGCCAAGGGCGAGCGGATCGTCGGCCTCGGCTTCGACATGCGCGGCGCGCGTGAAAAATCCAATGGCGCACCGATCGACATCGTGCTGCCGACGGAAGGTGCGGGCTGGGACATGGAAGCTTCGTCCATCGTCAAGGGCACCAAGAATCTGGTCGTTGCCAAAAAAGTCCTGGATTGGGTCGCCTCCAAGAGTGCCAACGAGTTGTATTCCAAATACTACGCCATCGTCGCACATCCCGACGTGAAGAACCTGCCGAAAAATTACCCGGAAAACGCCGAAGCCAAGATGGCCAAGATCGACTTGCAGACTATGGCCAACGATCGTGATGCCATTCTAGCCGAGTGGTCGAAGCGTTACGAAAGCAAAGCCGCACCGAAGTGATTGCTGACTGAGCCGTGGCATCGTCCACGGCTCGACGGCCCGGCTCAGGGGCGGCGCGGGATGCACACGGCAGCGGTGACCGCGGCGACCAGAGCACCGATCGGACCGGCAACGAAGGCGGCAGTCATGGCCATCTCGAGGCTGAGGTCGTGCCGGTTCGACGACACCCCCCAGATCATCAGCGCGCCGATCGCGACGCCCACGCCGTAGCCGACGATCAGTCCGATCAGCACTCTGGTTGCTCTGCGCATCGATTGCCTCAAACACTGCCGAGCCCATGAAACAGATCGCAGCAACGGGCACAACGCCACGAGCTTTGCACGCTTCGCTCGACACTCCGGCACATATTCGCATCCGTGAACTGACGAAACGTTTCGGCACCTTTACAGCCCTGAAGTCGATTGCGCTCGACATCGGCAAATCCGAATTCGTGTGCTTCCTTGGTCCCTCCGGCTGCGGCAAGACGACGTTGTTGCGCGCCATCGCCGGCCTCGATCCGCAGGACGAGGGTATGATCGAGATCGCCGGGCGGGACGTGTCTCACCTGCCACCGGCCGCGCGTGATTTCGGCATCGTGTTTCAATCCTACGCGCTGTTTCCGAACCTGACGGTGTCGAAGAACGTCGGCTACGGGCTCGTCAACCGTCGGCGCGGCGCGGCCGAGATCAGGGCACGGGTCGAGGAATTGCTGATGTTGGTTGGCCTGCCGGAGCAGGGCGACAAATATCCAGCCCAATTGTCGGGGGGCCAACAGCAGCGGGTCGCACTCGCCCGCGCACTCGCCACGTCGCCGGGCTTGCTGTTGCTCGATGAGCCGCTCTCGGCCCTGGATGCCCGCGTGCGTGTGCGCCTGCGCGACGAAATCAAACACCTGCAGCGCCGTCTCGGCGTGACCACAATCATGGTCACCCACGACCAGGAAGAGGCCATGAGCATGGCCGATCGCATCGTCGTGATGAACCACGGCGTGATCGAACAGGTCGGCACGCCCGCCGAAATCTATGCCCGACCCGCCACCGAATTCGTCGCCGACTTCATCGGCCACATGGTATTTCTCGATGGACGCGTCGTTGCCCCAGATGTCGTCGACATCGACGGCGTGACACTGAACGTCGGCGAACCGCTTGCGCGCGCCATCGGCACCACGGTTCGGCTCGGCATCCGGCCAGAAGAGGTGCAGGTTCGTGGCGTCACGGCGGACACGGCCAATCGGCTCGACGTCACCGTCAGGTCCGGCGACTATCTCGGCTCGTTCTGCCGGTTGACACTGGCAGCCGTCGCCCACCCTGCCGTGACGATCGTCGCCGACCTCTCCAGTAACGACGTCCGAGATCTCGACGTGTCCGTCGGCACGACCATCGCCATCGCCCTCCCCGCCCGGATGCTCCGCATCTTCGCGGCTAAACTTTGATACTCGAGAAAGCGCCATGGCCATCGCAGCTCCCGCCACCGCCGCACCGCCCAGGCGCAGCGCGACATGGAACTTCATCCGCTCCCAGCCGCTCGGCATGCTCGGCCTGATGGTCATCGTCGCCTACGTCGTGATGGCGCTCGGCGCCAGATGGATCGCCCCTTTCGACCCCGAGGAAATCGACTTCACGGCGCAGTTGGCGAAACCGAACTTAGAGCATTGGTTCGGCACCGATCAGTTCGGCCGCGACGTGTTTTCGCGCCTCGTCTACGGGTCGCGCACGGCGCTCGCGGTCGGCATCCTCGCCTCGTTGTTCGGCTGCACGGTCGGCGCCGTCATCGGCGCGTCGTCGGGATACTTCGGCGGCAAGGTCGACATCATCGTCCAGCGTATCGTCGACATCCTGCTGGCATTCCCAATCATCGTGCTCGCCATGGTCGTCATCGCCGTGCTCGGCAAGCGTCAATGGGCCGGCATCGACCTCAATCTGATCACGGCGATCGCCCTGCCGATCATTCCGAAGATGGCGCGTATCGCGCGCTCGTCGACCTTGTCGATCGCCGCCATGCCCTACATCGATGCTGCACGCGCCGCCGGCTTTTCGCACAAGCGAATCATCCTGCGCCACATATTGCCCAACATCGTGGCGCCGTTCCTGATCATGTTCACGGCCTTCGTCGCCCAGGCCATTCTGCTCGAAGCTTCATTGTCGTTTCTCGGTCTCGGCGTCACCGAGCCGACGCCTGCGTGGGGACTGATGCTGTCGGGCGCGTCGGCCGATTTCTATCGCGACGCGCCGTGGATGATCGTATTTCCCGGTCTCGCCATCACGCTCGCCGTGTTCGCTTTCAACATGTTCGGCGACAGCCTTCGCGATTGGCTCGATCCGAAGCTGAAGGGCTGACAAAATCCAGCGCCGATACGTAGAGCACACGTGGCCGTCGCGGGATCGACACCAAAGGGCATGACATGCTCGGCTACATCACGATCGGCGCTGTCGACATCGAGCGCTCGGAACGATTTTATTCAGCCATCCTCTGTCCGCTTGGCTATCTCACTCAAGCGGAACCCGGGGCCGTCGTCTACGCGCCCGGCACCGATCAGCCGGGCGCAACGATCTACGTCAAACTGCCGTACGACGGCCGCACCGCGACTTTTGGCAACGGCTCGATGTTGGCCTTCAAAGCGGCGACCCAGCAACATGTCCGCGATCTGCACGCAGCCGGCCTGCGCGCTGGCGGTAGCAACGACGGCTTGCCTGGATTTCGGGACGACTACAGCGCACACTTTTACGTCGCCTACCTGCGCGACGACGTCGGCAACAAGATCGCCATCTACTGCAA
Organism: Hyphomicrobiaceae bacterium; assembly: GCA_031411355.1. GTDB lineage: Bacteria > Pseudomonadota > Alphaproteobacteria > Rhizobiales > Hyphomicrobiaceae > JABFRJ01. The sequence goes on from JANOAW010000505.1 coordinate 5,503, forward strand.
CAATCCAGATGAACCGGCCAGATGAACCGGCCAGATGAACCGGCCCGATGAACCGAGCAGTTGCCGTCAGCGCGGCCAGAATCAAAGCGCTCCCGTCAGCGTGCGCATGACAGTCGCATAGCGTAAGCTCACAGCATCGCGGGCGATGTGGCGACCATCGGCCACGACACGCGCGCCGCCGATCCACACCTCGCGGATCGGCAATGTCGGGCTGGCGAAAATCGCCCGATCGATCATCGTCTCCGGTTGGCCGGATGCGACGAGAGGGTCGCGCTGGTCGAGCACCAGCCAATCCGCGCGCCGCCCCACGGCAAGGCTACCGGTCATGCGCCCCGAGGCACGCGCGCCGCCGACGAGGGCTGCAGCGAACAGATGCGCACCAACCGATTGGCCGGGGGCTGCGAGGCGAACCCGTTGGCGGTCGCGGAGGCGTTGGCCATATTCGAGCAGTCGCAGTTCCTCGGCAGCCGAAATGAGGACGTTTGAATCCGTGCCGATGCCGAACGCACCCCCTGCCTCGATATATGTCGTTGCCGGGAAGATGCCGTCGCCCAAGTTGGCCTCTGTCACGGGGCAAAGGCCTGCAACCGCGCCGGACGTTGCGAGATCACGCGTTTCGTTATCGTCCATGTGGGTGGCGTGTATGATGCACCAGCGCGCATCGAGGCCCGCGTGGTCGAGCAGCCAGCGCACGGGCCGTTTGCCACTCCAGGCAAGGCAGTCGGCGACCTCCTGTTCCTGTTCAGCGGCGTGAATGTGAACCGGCGCATCACGCATCAGGTCAGCGACGATGCTCAAGTCTTGCGGCGCGACCGCGCGCAGAGAATGCAAGGCGACGCCGAGACGGGCTGCCGGCAAAAACCCTATGGCGTCCGCGCTGGCAGCAAAGAGGCGTTCAAAATCGGCAATCGAATTGACAAACCGCCGCTGACCTTTGCCGGGCGCGACCGAGCCGAAGCCACCGAACCGATACAGCGTCGGCAGCAAGGTGAAGCCGATGCGTGCGTCGCAAGCGGCCTCGGCCAGAGCTTCCGCCATGATCGCGCGATGTGCATACGGCCGACCGTCGGTATCGTTGTGCAGATAGTGGAACTCGACCACGGACGTGAAGCCACGTTCGACCATCTCGATGTAGGCCATGGCGGCGATGGCACGCACATCGTCCGGTGTCAGACGATCGAGAAAACCATACATCACCTCGCGCCAGGTCCAGAAACTCTCGCGACCCAGCCCCCGCGCCTCCGCAAGACCGGCCATCCCGCGCTGGAAAGCATGACTGTGCAGCGACGTCAGCCCCGGAAGCACGTAGCCGGCACCGCTGCCCTCATTTGCCCCACCGATCGACGCGATCACACCGTCGGCTGAGGTGATCTCACGGTTTGCCACGAAGCCATCGGGGGTCCACAGCCATCGACATGGAAATGTCAGCATGCGAACACCCGAGCCGATCTGTCCATGATTACGCAGCCGCCAAGGCGTGATCGATGTCGGCAATGATGTCGGCTGCATCCTCGATGCCGATCGACAAGCGCACGACGTCCCCACCGGCACCTGCGGCCGCGCGTTGATCGTCGGTCAACTGGCGATGTGTCGTCGAGGCGGGATGGATGACGAGCGATCGCGTATCGCCGATGTTGGCGAGGTGGGACAGCAGATTGCACGACGAGACGAACTTGACGCCAGCCGCATAGCCGCCCTTGACGCCGAACGTGAACACTGAGCCGGCACCGCGCGGCGTGATGCGCTTGGCGACGGCGTAGTTGTTCGAGGTCTCGAGCCCGGCGTAGTTCACCCAAGCCACCTTCGGATGCTTTTCCAAGTGCTTCGCGACCGCCAAAGCATTCGCGCAATGCCGCTCCATGCGCAGCGGCAACGTCTCGATGCCCGTCAGGATCAGAAACGAATTGAACGGCGAGATGGCTGGCCCGAGGTCGCGCAGCCCCATCACACGGCAGGCGATGGCGAAGGCGAAATTGCCGAA
>JANOAW010000506.1:0-2470 GCA_031411355.1 Hyphomicrobiaceae bacterium
GACGGCGACCCTCAATAAAGGAGCCGAATGTGAGCCAGATTTCGCCGCTTTATCTCAATTATGAAAGCATTCGCCGACCGTTCGCATTGGAAGAAAATTGGATCGTTCCGACCGCTTTCCGTCGACGCAAGCAAGGGGTGACCAATGCGTGTCGTCCTTGATACCAGCGTCGTCATCGCGGGATTACGCAGCCAAAGCGGCGCATCGCGCCTGTGGCTCGACGCTGTGATGACGAAGCGGCACGCCATTATTGTGTCAGTGCCACTGGTGACAGAATATGAGGCAGTCGCACTCCGTTCCGAACATATCGCAGCGATCCAGTTGAGCCCGGTCGAAATCGGCGAGTTTTTCGATGACCTTTGCGAAATCGCGGAACGGGTGATCCTTCGTTATCGATTGAAGCCAGTTTTGACGGACCCAGCCGACGAAATGGTACTCGAAACGGCTGTTGTGTCTGGCGCGGACGCCATAATTACGTTCAACGTGCGAGACTTCGCACGTGCCACAAACTTTAATGTACCAATCTTGACACCGTCTGTGGCATGGACGACTTTCAGTTCATGAGCATGGTCACAAAAAATCGGGTTGAATCAAAGGTGGCGCTTCCAACGCAGGTCGATGCGGAGGCGCGGCGCGCATCTGCTTCAGTTGGGACGACATTTGACGATTTCGTTGCAGAGGCGATTGTCGAAAAGCTGGCCGTTTTGGAACAGGGCACCTATTTCGCGACCCGCTTCGCGCGCGCAAAATCGGGCCGCGGATTGGAACTGCTTCGCCGGGCCGGAACAGCGGGAATTGCCGGGGCAGGCGATGAGATAAAGTAGCAATCCGCGCTGCTTCAATCATGGCGTTTCTGCCTGCCTTCGGAGGTCGCGGAATGGGGGACCGTCTTTCGAAGAAGGGCTGCGGCGCAAGTCGATGCGCTTTTCCTCAGGCGATCGCGATGAGCGCTTGATGGCCATTTTCAAATCTTGAACCGGCGACCCTCGACAGCTCTCGCCCAACCTGTTTGTCTCCGCCTCATCGCCGACCCTGCGGAGCCGACCATGGACTTCAACGACACGCCTGAAGAGACAGCCTTCCGCAAGGAGGCTCGCACGTGGCTTGAAGCCAACGCCCGCCGTCGAGCAACGGGCGAACGCCCGAACCGGACGCGCGGCCGAGACGCCAACACGATTGCCGAGGCCAAGGCTTGGCAAGCGCGCAAAGCCGATGCGGGTTTCGCCTGCATCACGTGGCCGAAGGCGGTCGGTGGACGGGGCGGCTCGCCCATTCAACAGATCATCTACGCGCAGGAAGAAGCGCAATTCGCGGTACCGCCTGACGTGTTCGCGATCGGCCTTGGCATGTGCGTGCCGACGGTCATGAAACACGGCACCAAGGACCACGCGCTTCGCTTCGTCAAACCAGCGATGCGTGGCGAAGAGATCTGGTGCCAATTGTTTTCCGAACCGGCCGCGGGTTCAGACGTCGCCGGCATTCGCACCCGCGCCGAGCGCGACGGCGACGATTGGATCGTCAACGGCCAGAAAGTCTGGACCACGGGCGCTCATTTTTGCGACTATGGCATCGTTCTCACACGCACCAACCCCGACACGGCCAAACACGCCGGACTGACCATGTTTTTCCTCGACATGAAATCGGCAGGCGTCGAAGCGCGACCGATCAGGCAGATGGCGGGCGGCTCGGAATTCAACGAGGTGTTTTTCACCGACGTGCGCATCCCAGATAGCCAACGCCTCGGTGCCGAGGGCGAAGGGTGGAAAGTCGCCCTTACGACCCTCATGAACGAGCGCCTGGCCGTCGGCATGGCGACCGGCATCCTTGCCGTCGACGACCTGATGAGCCTTGCCAAGGAGCGCGACCTCGCGGGCCAACCCGCCATCCGACACGGCGCCGTTCGCGAAAAGCTCGCCGACTGGTTCGTCGAGGCGGAAGGTCTGAAATATACCAAGTTTCGCACCTGGACTGCCTTGTCGCGTGGCGAAACTCCAGGCCCTGAAAGTTCGATCACCAAGGTCGTCTCCGCGCGCCAGATGCAGGACTTGTCGTCATTCGCGATGGAGCTGATGGGTGACGGCGGTATCATGACATCCGACGTTCCGGGCGGCGGCGCCTATCAATCACAATGGCTTGGCGCAGCGGGATTCCGTATCGCCGGCGGTACCGACGAAATTCTCCGCAACATCATCGCCGAGCGTGTTCTCGGCCTGCCGCAGGACGCCCGTGCCGACAAGGATGGCACCTTCCGCGAACTGCAAGTGAAAGAAACCGCAGCACGCGCCAAGGCAGGCCAGCGTTAGTAACCCAGCGCTGCTTGCACACGGCCAACGCGCCTGACCGGGACTGACCAGGGCCATTCAAAGAATCCTGCCCGTTACGGCCTTGATCGCTTCGGAGCGATCTTCGCGGTAGTTTTCGCGGGCTTGGCGTACGGCTTGGCCGGTGCGTCGGATGATACCGAGGGCGG
>JANOAW010000507.1:0-2064 GCA_031411355.1 Hyphomicrobiaceae bacterium
GCCTGTTTCATCAGCGGCAGCACGCGATCGCAGAAATAAGGCAGATCATACGTATAATTGACGAAAGACAGCGCGGCCCCCGCGTAACCCTCGTTTGAGATCGCGAGCATGTCCGCGACGATTTTTTCGGGCGTGCCAACGAGCGGAAACGAACCCGCCCCGCCAGCGAAGCGCTTGCGATAGAGGTCGTAGGCCGCAGCGTCGTGCGACTTCGAAAATTGTTGCTTGCTCGCCATGTGCTGGTCGACAGCTGCGTGATCGGCGGCCGTCACGGCATAATGCTCGTAATAGTCGTCAGCTTCTTTTTGCGTCTCACGGGCGACCACGTGACAGACGGTGTAAATGCCGACGTCGCGCCCGAAGTTGCGGCTGCGCTGGCGGATATCGGCGATGTGGCGTCGGCCATCGTCAATTTCAGAGAAGCTCGAAAACAGGAAATCGCAGTTGGCCGCGGCGAAGTCTCGGCCCGGCGCTCCGAACGCGGCATTCATTGTCACAGGGCGGGGAATCTGGACGCTGGCCGGCCGACTCACCACGCCTTTGAGGTCGTAGTATTTGCCGGTGTGATCGAACGGTTCAGACGAGCCGTAGCAGCGCGTGAGAATATCGAGCCATTCCGTCGCCTGCACATACGCCTCGTTGCCGAGACCAACGCCGAACATGGCGAACTCGGCCGGATTCCATCCACAAACGATGTTGAGACCGGCGCGGCCGTGACTGATGTGATCGACGGTCGCCAGCGCCTTGGCGGCATACAGGGGGTGGACCAAGGGGACGTGCACCGTCATGAACAGGGCGATGCGGCTGGTCGCCGAGGCCAGGCCCGCAGCCCATGTAAAGGTTTCGAACGACCACTCGCGGACGCGGTTTTTGCCGCCGAAGCCTTTCCAGCGCGCGATCGGCAACAGGAACTCGATCCCCGCGCGATCAGCGATGCCGGCCGCGTTCAGATTGTCATCCCATCCAGCGCGCCAGCGTTCGGGCACATCTGTAATAGCCAAACCGCCGTCGGCGTTGGTCGAAAAAACGCCGATCTTGAACTTGTTCGGCCCCTTGAGGGGGTGTGGGACGACGACGGGCATGGCGGCTCCGAGACGTGAAGCCGACAGCGTCGAACCGACAGGCGACCAAGTCAACTCACGCGTCACACTCACGCGTCACACCACCGCGATCACGTCACGTTTTATTGCATTTGGTGACGCTGGCCGGGGCCCGTTTCCACGTGAAGGTCTGGCCGAGAAATTTCAAACCGAGATACCCGGTGACGGTCGCGATGTTGGGCAAGATCAGCTTCACTTCCACTTTGTAGCTCTTGCCGTCTTCTGGATTGTAGATCCAGCCGCCGTCGAACACGCCCGGACCGCTCGGGGTCGCAGCCCCGATGATCGGCAAGCCACAAATCGACCGGTTGCGCAGCGACGCGTCTGGGTTGTTGCCGTCACGCAGGGGTTGGCCCCTGTCGTCATTGGGTTTTTCCAACCAGACCAAATTGCCGCACAGCGCCTCGCCACAGCGCGTGAATTCAACCGCACCGCGACCGGTATGATCGATCCAAATGCCCGTGATATCGGGTTTTTGGGCCAAAGCCGGTGGCGCGACCGTCGCAATCAGTGCGACAAAAACGGCGGCGAAACAGCGGGATACGAGCGACGATTGGGTCATAGTGAAAGCCTTTGGCAACAAAACTTGGACACAATGTGGCCGTATCGCGGCATCATGTGTCGCTGGCAGGCCGACGCAGTCTTGTGCGTGTCCAAGTGCGTTCCCACTTCAGCGCATGCGAGGTGCAACGGTTTGGACTGGACACGCCGGACTGGGCATGACCGGACATGTTTACAGCAGACATGTGTATAGCGCACATGTGTATGGCGCAGGCGCGCGACCGCGTTTACTTTAAAGTTCTGCGCCGCTGAGCGACGCCCGCCGTTGATATATAAGGCCGCTGGGCGGCACGTGTCGGCGTCGTTCGGCATGGTCTAACCTGTCACGTTACGAGTATCATCCTGCAATGATGTTCACCCTGGCTTTCCGGAATTTGTTCCACGATCGCGTGCAGCTCATCGT
>JANOAW010000508.1:0-5007 GCA_031411355.1 Hyphomicrobiaceae bacterium
TCGCGTGCAAATCAACGACGCAATAGATGCATTCGTGCGTCGCCTGCATTTCGACCCAGCGGGTGAGCGCGCCGAGATAATTGCCAAGATGCAGGTTGCCGGTCGGCTGCATGCCGGAAAAAACGCGTGGGGTGAACGTCATGGGATGTCCAAGGGTGCAAGGTGTCGGGAAACGAGACGGTGTTTAACGCTTCTGCAAGGCTCCCTCAGCCATACTCGCCGGATGGCTGGAGGAGCCTCGGTCCGAAAGGATCGGAACACCGGAGGTATTCATGCAGTTTTTGGTTGGATGGCTGGCGCGCATCGCTGACAAAGGTCGCGCCTGGTTCGCGCGACAAGCGGCACCCGTGCCAATGACAGCTGCGTCACCATCGGTCATCACGGAGCTCGTCGGCGAAGCAAGCGTCGCGCCCCAGAGCCAGCCGCGCATGCTGGCAGCACGCATCGCCTGTCAGGCCAAGTTGAATGTACCCGTGGGCAAAACCCCGCGCATTGCCCGCATCATGCCCGCCAAGACGGCGACACGTCGGCCGAAACAGTCCGTCGGCAAAAACGCGTGCGTGAAAAAAGCCGCCACCAGCGCCCGCAGCGTCTATCTGCCGGCCCGCCATCTGGCCGAGAAAGCCAGGCCGAAACAGCGCTCGAACGTCATCGCGATGCCGACGATCGCCAAAACCGCCAAACCGCACGGCAAGATCACCGTATCGAAGCTTCAGCGTCTCGCGGCCTGATCGACGGCGAGCTGGCTCGGAAGCGTGGTTGCTCATGCGCCAGCCTTTGGACAGCGTGGATCCCGACGTCCCCGGTGCCGCGTCCGCGTTGGAAAGCGGGCGGCCGCAGGCTGACGGCACGGCTCCATGCCAGGGGTTCGCCAGAGCGTCAACTTGGCGGCAGCACGTGATCACGCCATAGTCCCGTTCGATTGATCCGAACGGGAGGCGCCGATGAACTTCGCCGGCAAAAAAGTAGTTGTCACAGGTGCCGCTGGCATTTTCGGCCGCTGGATCACGGACGCATTTCTGCGCGAAGGCGCGAGCGTCTGCCTGTCGGACGTCAGAGCCGATGCGGCGCGGGCGGTCGTCGCGGCCGCCGATGCAGCGGATCGCACGCTGGTACACGCGACGGAACTGACCGATGCCGGATCGATTGATGATCTCGTCGCGACCGTCGCCTCTGCCTGGGGCGCGCCAGACATCGTCATCAACAATGCCGGTATCTATCCCAACGGCCGCCTGCTCGACATCGACGTCGACGCATGGGATCGCATCTTCGACGTCAATCTCCGCGCGCCGTTTCTCGTCGGACGCGGCATGGCGCGGCTGATGCGGGATCGAGGCGTCGAAGGCAATCTGATCTTTATATCTTCGGGCGCAGCGCGCCAGATGCGCAACACCGTGGTGCCCTATTGCACGTCGAAGACGGCGCTCGAGCGGTTGGCCAAGGGTTTCGCGCTCGAACTCGCCCCCCATCGCATCCGCGTCAATGTGGTGGAGCCGGGATTCGCACCCGGTAGTGTGGTCAGCCCGCTCAGCGAGGAGCACGTCACCAATATGCGCAAACGTATCCCGCTCGCCCGCTCCAGCGCAGCCGACGACGTACCCTCCGCGATCCTGTATCTGTGTTCGGACAAGGCGTCGTTCATCACCGGCGCCGTCTTGGCAGTCGACGGAGGCAATTCGATCGGCACCTACGAACCCGGCCATCTGCTGCCCAAGTCTTGAGCCGTCATGACGGACGCCATCGAAACCACGACAGACGCATTTCTCGGCGGCGCCCTGATGTTGCGTCAGCTGAAACGCGGCTATCGGGCCGGCATCGACCCGGTTCTGCTGGCCGCCAGTTGTGCCGCCGACGCCGGTGAGCGTGTGCTCGATTGCGGGGCAGGCGTCGGCACGGTTGGACTGGCGATCGCTCGCCGCGTCGAGGGCTGTGACGTTGTTTTGATCGAACGCGACCCCGTCTACGCGCGCTTGGCCGAAGCCAACATCGTAGCAAACCGTCTGTCACATCGCGTGCGGCTGGTTGAGGCCGATATCACCGTCCGCCACGACGACGCGGTGCGTGCCCTCGCCGGTACCTTCGATCGCGTGCTCGCCAATCCGCCGTACTATGTCGACACCGACGGCACACGCTCGTCGGATCGAATTAAAGATGCAGCCAATACGATGCCGGCGGCCGATTTCGAGCTCTGGGTGCGCTTCCTTGCGACAATGGCGAGAACAGGCGCCACGGTTTCGATGATCCATCGTGCCGACGCGCTCGGCCGCATATTCGCCGCATTCGAGCATCGGTTCGGCGGACTGCAGGTGACCCCCCTGCAGGCATCGCCGACGACGGCTGCCGGGCGGGTTCTCGTCTCAGCAATCAAAGGCAGTCGCGCGCCATCAAGCCTACGCCCGGCCATCGTGCTGCACCAGGACGGAGGTGGTTACACACCCGATGTGGACGCGGTTCTGCGTGCGCCGCTGCGGCTTACAGCGACCACAACTACGCCCAAGGCTGTCCCTTGATCAGCAATTCAGCGATACTTTCCGCCGCGGCATCGAGAAGTTTTTCACCCTTGTCCGCGGTCGCCTTGCGCCCATCACCGACGACCCCGGTCGGCGACAGGTCCTTGAACGATTTCCACACATGCAGTGGTCGGGCGAGCGCGATTTCGCGTGTGACGTCGGGGCCGTGCGCCTCGGACAGCTTATCTTTGCGCACGCAGTCAGGCGCCACCACCAGCATCATCGAGGTCTCGGCTTCGCAGGCGTGCATCACGACTTTCTGGCTCTCGAGGATGCGCGCATAGGCCCCGCTGTCGTGGGCGATCGTATACAACGTCGTGGTCGCGATCTGTGCGTCGAGTTCCATCGACAGATCGACGGTCAGGGCGTTCAACGCCGAGACATTGCCGCCGTGGCTGTTCACCAGCAGGATTTTCTTGAAACCCGCGCGCAGTATCGAGCGGCACAGTTCGCGCAGCAGCGCATGCCAGACCGTCAGGGGCAGTGTGAACGTACCACCAAATGCCACATGATGCTCGGCAAGGCCCATCCAGACCGACGGCGCGACCACGCACGGCCGGTGCTTCGATACTTTCTCGGCGATGCGCTTGCAGCCGTCCATACCGAGGAACATGTCGACGCCGGTGGCGAGGTGCGGGCCGTGCTGTTCGGTCGAAGCGACCGGTAGCAACACGATGGCATCGCGCGCAGCGAGCGCCGTCAGCTCGGCGGCGGTCAGGCGATTCCAGTGCACTTCCGACATCACGTGATCCTACTTCGATTGAGTGCCGAAGGTCTCCAAAAACGTCCGCCCGTGCAAGCGCTACATCACACTTTGCACAACGTAACCGCTTGACCTCGCAAGTGTCAGAAAACATGTACACCTGCCGCATCGGCGACGATGCTGTGCAGGTTGCCGTAGCGACCAGCGACATTGGCGTAGCCGGCGAACTCTGCTTAGTTGCGGCCACGTGCGACTTGGGGGCGAGCCATGGCCGACATTCTGATATCCTGGCCGGCGCTGGCTGCGATCACCTTTGGATATCTGCTCGGCTCTGTACCATTCGGCCTGCTTTTGACGCGCGCAGCCGGTCTCGGCGACGTGCGCAAGATCGGCTCCGGAAATATCGGCGCGACCAACGTCCTGCGCACCGGCAACAAGAAATTGGCCGCGGCGACCCTGCTGCTCGACGCGCTCAAGGCAACCGCTGCGGTGCTGATCGTTGCCTGGGTTTTGCGGGCGATGTGGAACGTCGACTATACCTACCCCGTCGGCGTCACGCTGCCGTCGAAAGCAGTTCCGGCCAACTTTGCCGATGCCTACCGCATCTTCGTCATCTCGGCGCTCGCAGGCGCGGCCGCCTTCATTGGCCATATTTATCCCGTCTGGCTCGGCTTCCGAGGTGGCAAGGGGGTTGCGACCTTCATTGGTGCGGCGCTCGGCATTTTTTGGCCCTCGGCTTTGTTTTTCTGCCTGGTCTGGCTCGTGATGGCTGGCCTGTTTCGCTACTCGTCGTTGTCGGCGCTTGTGGCCAGTGTCCTCGCCGCCGCCTATCCATCCATGATCGGCGAATATTTCGTGGCGGCTCTGCTCGCTGTGATGGTGGGCTTGATCTTCTACAAGCACGAGGCCAACATCAAACGATTGTTGGCAGGCGAGGAGCCGAAAATCGGTGCCCAAAAAGGCTAATTCGGGCGACGACGAGCCTGCGCCCCGCGCGCCGAGCGACACCGCGCGCGCGACGCCGGCTCCATTGCCTCAGGCCCCGCTCGACGACGCCCAGCGCCTAGCCTGCCTCCGCCTCATCCGTTCCGACAATATCGGCCCGGTGATGTTTCGTGAGCTGATCAACTTTTATGGCGGCGCGACGGCGGCGCTGGAGGCCCTGCCCGAGGTGACGGCGCGCGTCGGGCGCGGTCGAAGTCTCAAGATCTGCTCGGCCGCACGCGCGGAAGCGGAGCTCGAAGCTGCCGCCCGCGCAAAAGCCATACCGCTGTTCACCATCGAGCCGGGTTATCCGCCCGCTCTGGCCTTCGTCGAACAGCCCCCGCCGATGCTGTACGTGCGCGGTGATCTGGCGATTCTACAGCGGCCAGCGGTCGGTATCGTCGGCTCCCGGGATGCCTCAGCCGGAGGTTTGACATTGGCCCGGCGATTCGCGGCGGGGCTCGCCAAAGCCGGGTACGCCATCGTATCCGGGCTTGCGCGCGGCGTCGATGCGGCTGCGCACGAAGCTAGTCTTGAAAGTGGCACGATTGCAGTCGTCGCAGGTGGCATCGACATCGTCTATCCCCCCGAAAATGCGCGCCTTTATCAACAGATCTGTGATGTCGGCGTCGTCGTCAGCGAGATGCCGCCGGGCTTTCAACCGCGCGGTCAGGATTTTCCACGCCGCAATCGTATCATTTCGGGCATGTCGATGGGCGTTCTCGTCATCGAGGCAGCCCGACGATCCGGAACATTGATCACGGCGCGCTACGCTGGCGAACAGGGCCGGCAGGTGTTCGCCGTGCCCGG
>JANOAW010000509.1:0-1526 GCA_031411355.1 Hyphomicrobiaceae bacterium
GTCACGGCGGTCACGAATGCGAAGGCCGCGATTCGGCTCAGCAGATACCAGTCCATGTGACCCCACAGAAAAGCTCGCGCGGCAGGCGACGGGTGAACCTCAAGCGGGCGCAATCGCCCGCATCGCTCCGGACAATTCCGCGATCAGAGCATTCAGCACCAGTCGGCCGCTCTCGGTGGCAGCGATGCGGGCATTGCCGACGCGCCGCAAAAGGCCGTGCGCGATCAATCCGTCGATCGTGCGTGCGGACGGCATGCGCCCGTCGACGGCTGCGAGGCGGACGAGATCGAGGCCTTCGCTCAGTCGCAGACCCATCAGCAGCATTTCATCGGCCTGCTCTTCACTGGTCAGCGCGAGCCGGCTCGTGATGCCGTGACCGTCACGCTCGACGGCATCGCGCCAGCGTTCAGGATGGCGTTCGCTCGACGTCGCCTGACGCACCCCATCAACGACGATGCGGCCGTGCGCACCGGGGCCGATACCCGCGTAGGCCCCGTAGCGCCAATACACGAGATTGTGCCGACTCTCCTGGCCCGGCCGTGCGTGATTGGAAACTTCGTAAGCGGGCAAACCGGCGGCCGACATCATGTCCTGGGTCAACGCATAAAGATCGCGCGCCAGATCGTCGTCGGGCACTTTCAGCCGTCCGAGCTTGTACAGCGCCTCGAACGGCGTCTCGGGTTCGATGGTCAGTTGATAGAGCGACATGTGATCACCGCACATGGTCAAGGCATCGCCCAGTTCCGCTCGCCAATCCGCGATACCCTGGTTGGGACGGGCGTAGATGAGATCGAACGAGAAGCGATCGAAGGTGCGGCGCGCAACATCGACGGCAGCGCGGGCGTCGGCGACCGAATGAATACGGCCGAGTTTTTTCAGCTCCGCCTCACGCAACGACTGCACACCAAGTGAGACGCGATTGACACCGGCTGCCTTGAAACCTGCGAATCTGCCGGCTTCGACGCTTCCGGGATTGGCTTCCAAGGTAATCTCGGCTGCGTGCTCGATCGACCAGTGGCGACCAACCGCCTCTATGATGGCAGCCGTCGTCGCTGGCGCCATGAGCGAGGGGGTGCCACCGCCGAAAAAGATCGAGTGCACGGTTTGCGGCCCCGTCAGGTGCCGGACGTGGGCGATCTCGGCCAGATACGCCGCCAAAAAACGCGCCTCGTCCCAGCCGTCGTGCCGGACGTGACTGTTGAAATCGCAATACGGGCACTTGGCGGCGCAGAACGGCCAGTGGATGTAGACGGCGAACGTGCTCATGGACGCCGCCTTAACATGTGTCGCAGATAAATGCCTCAGCCACCGGCGTGATGGAAATCGGCTTCAGACAACGCCCACCTCGCGTCTCGACACGCGCGCACTTCGGTTTACAGGTCATGACTTGTTTACCAAAGCGCTTAGGCGGCACTTAACGGCTTTGCGCTAGTTTCAGTTCGAACCCGGAGAAAACGTCCGGGGCCTTAGAACCGAGTAAGCGTCAAAGAGGCCAGTATGCGTGTCGCCATGGACATCGCGCGGAA
>JANOAW010000510.1:0-3005 GCA_031411355.1 Hyphomicrobiaceae bacterium
AGGTGCAGGTGATGAACGGCGACGTCGCAGGTCACCGGCAGCCCTTCCAGCTTGGCGGCGCGAACCATCGCGACGCCCTCGGCGGTCGAAAGCCGGCACAGGTGAACGCACACGCCGGTGCCGCGGACGAGCGCGAAGATCGTCGCCAGCGCGATCGTTTCGGCGGCAGGCGGAATCGCCGGCAGGCCGAGCCGCGTCGCGACCTCGCCCGAATTCATGGCGGACCCCTTTGACAGGTGTGGGTCCTCGGTATGGTGCACCATCAAGGCGCCGAAATCCTTGGCGTAGAGCAGGCATTGGCGCATCGTCCGCGTATTGACGATCGACGACTTGCCATTCGAGAAGGCAACGGCTCCGGCCCGCTGCAAGAGGCCGAACTCCGTCATCTCGTCGCCTTCGAGCCCGCGGGTCATGGCGGCCATGACATGCACGTTGACGATGGCGTTGTCGCGCGAACGACGATTGATGAAATCGACCAGGGCCACCTGATCAATGACCGGCTTCGTATCAGGCATGACCACGATCGTCGTGACACCGCCCGCCGCCGCCGCTCGGCTGGCAGTTTTCAACGTCTCGCGATGTTCCTGGCCAGGCTCGCCCGTGAATACCTGACAATCGATGAGGCCCGGGGCAAGCACATGGCCATGACAGTCGACGACGGAAGCGCCGCTCGGCGCATTGCGCCGTAACGCCGGTCCGACGTCGCTGATGACACCGTCTGTGACCACGAGGCCGCCGGGTTCGTCCCGTCCGTTGGCCGGATCGACGATGCGGGCGTTGATGAACGCCGTCGTCTGGCCGGCCGGTGTCGGCGATGTCGTGCGGGTTGGTGGCTTCATGTCTCAACTTCCCCTTTCGGGTGTCGCGGCTGGAATGTCGTCGACGCAATACCACACCTGCTTGCCGAGCTTCAGTGTGGTCTTGACCATGTCGTCGGCGCCGGCCGACGGCCCGCCGATACGAAGGCAGCCGTCGCACTTGGCAAGCAGGCGGCGCGCAACGGGATGAAAAATTTCGTCGAACACGGCGTCCCCGATACCAGACGAGCCTGCGTGCTCGATCAGCGGCAGCGCATACCATTCGCCAAGCACCGGCAGATGGCCGAGCCGGAACAGGCGCAGCGCCATGGTCGACATGGCATCCACATTGGCCTGAATTTTTTCCGGATCATCGCCGGTGCCGGATCGATACGGACCAGCGACGAGGACCATGAGTGGGGCGGGCATGTGCGATCCTCAGATCGTGACAGGCGTGGTGGATGCTGAAACCGAAATCTCAAATTTGCGCAATCGGGAAGTGGAGCGCCGTGGCCGCAGCGACGAGGCGGGTATCGTAGCTTGCGAGTTCGACTGCGTTACCCTGATCGCGGAGAAACACCATGGTTGCGAGGTGCAGTGCATCAAGCGTCCGCACCGGAATGGGAAACGGTTGCAAAACGCGCGCTACGATCTGTGGTGCCATCTCGGCGATGCGAATTCCACCGAGCATTGTGCGCGCAACCGAATGAGCCGACGCGGACACGCCGACTGCGTTCAGTCTCACGACGACTTCGTATTCCAAAAGCCTGCTCGACGCGAGATCCTGCGACCAGAATGTATTTGTCGGTTGACGAGCCTCGTTGAAGAGTGTGGCGAGTGCCACGGACGTGTCGACATAGATCACCGGTCCTCGCGATCTGCTTCGAGGCTCTTCAAAATGGAGCCCGGAACATAGTCTGCGAGTTGGTCAGCCGGTATGCGCGGCGCGGATGCCAGTTTGTGCCGCGCTGGCGTGACAAGGCCGAGCCGTTCCAACTCCGCCATCCGCTGTTCGGCCGTCATGGCCACGGCCGTCGCCCGAGGCGGGGTAATCTCGGCAACAACACGCCCCCTGTCCGTCACCAGCACGGTCTCGCCGGACGCCGCGAGCCGGATATACTCGCTGAGCTTGTCTTTCAGAGATTTGATGCCAATGGTGCGCATGACCGCAATGTAGCCACCTGTGGCTACAAGGTCAAGGCGCCCCTCATAGACGATGCGTCCGCCGTTCGCTGATGAGACGAACGCGGGCCAACATCGATCGTATCGAACCGGATCGGCGACAGGGCAGACGTTGTTCCCGATTACTCAGACCCGGTGTTGGCATCATAGAGGGCGCGAGTCGCGTCGGCGGTGTCGAACGTCGCACGTGCCACCTGCGCCGCGAAAACGGCGAACAGCCCGACCAGCAATACGCCGAACGTACCGCCACAGAAGGCCACGAGATTACCGGCGATGGCGTCCTTCAGCCCCTTTGGAAACGCCTTGACCGTCAGCGACATGATCAGCAGCGGGATCATCGCGATGGAGCCGACGAGGCTGAGCCAGCCGATGGTGTTGAGCATGGCGGCAACGATGCGTCCGACGCGATAACCACGCGCGGGCCGGAGCGGGGCTTCATAGGTTTCGGCCGGCGCGGCACGTGCCTTTGCTTTGCCGCGCTCGCTGCGCATGCGTGGCGCCGGCTCGACCACGGGGTCTGCATGTGCACGCAATTCGCCATGGCCTGCGTGCTGAGGCGGTTGGTGATGCGTGTGTTGGTGCGTTGGCGCGGCGTAGCCCGTGGCGGGCTGGCGCTGGGACACCGGCTCCACGGGTGGCGGCGCCAAGCGGAACAGCGCATCACGGGCTTCGTAGGCCTCGGTCGATGCCGGAAAATGATCCGCCACATAACGATAGAACTGCAGGGCATACGCCGGCTGACCTTGCGCCTCGGCGCGACGGCCGGCGACGATCAACTGATCCGGCGTGAACTGGTTGGCAGCCTGCATGGCTCACTCTAAGCGACACGTCACAGTCTCTACACAATTGGTGCGGGTTTGTCGCGATGTATTGCCCCCGCGCAGGGACAACAGTCTCGCCGCACCGCAGTGCCGGCTATCAAACATTAATTAGACGGCACGCACGTGCAGACACTATCGCTTCAATCTGGGGTTCAGGACGTCCCTCAGATGATCGCCGACCAGATTGATGACCACGATCGTGGTC
>JANOAW010000511.1:0-5122 GCA_031411355.1 Hyphomicrobiaceae bacterium
CGCGTGGCAGCGGCGGCGGTGTGGCGGGGAGGGCGGCCGTGGTGGCTGAGGTCATGTGGGGCGTCTCGGTGGTCATCCAACGAGCCATAGCGACAACGAGCGCGGGTCGCCACCGGCATGTTGAGTTTGACTTTACAGCCAGATTCGCGCACAGGGGACACCATTCGGCCCGATGCGTCGCGCCACCCCGCCTGAACAGGACCGTGCCAGCGCCAGCTGAGCCGATCTGGAGCCAGGGAGGTAACATCCGCCAGCGTGATCGCTGCCGGGTGCGATGCGGCGTGGGCTCATGCTTGGTGACCGATGCAACGCGGGCGCCAAAACATCACGTGAGGCAGGCATGCTCAAGATCTGGGGCCGCAAGACATCGAGCAACGTGCAGAAGGCCATGTGGGCCATCGGCGAACTCGGTCTTGCGCACGAGCGGGTGGATGTCGGCGGCGCGTACGGCAAGACCGACACGCCCGACTACATCAAGATGAACCCGAACCGACTCGTGCCCGTGCTCCAGGACGGCGGTCTGACGATGTATGAGAGCAACGCCATCGTGCGCTACATCTGTGCGACGTGTGGCAAGGGCTCCCTCGCGCCCGCCGACCCGATGCTGCACGCCCGGGCCGACATGTGGATGGATTGGACGGCGACGACATGGGCGCCGGCCATTGGTGGTGTGTTCTGGCATTTTCGCACGCCGCCGAAGGATCGGCCGGCTGGCGGGCTTGAAGGTGCAACCAAGAAGGTTGCGGATGTGACCAAGCTGCTCGACGCCGAGCTTGCCGGCTCGCAGTTCCTGGTCGGCCCCGCGCTCACCATGGCCGACATCGTCGTCGGCACGTTCCTGTATCGCTACTATACGATGCCGTTCCAGCGTGAGCCGCGCCCAAACCTCGAGGCCTACTATCAGCGGCTGACGGCGCGGAAGGCCTACCAGGAGCATGCCATGGTCGACTGGAAAGTGTTGATGCCTGCGGGGTGGGATGTTGGAGCCTGACCTCGGTCAGACACCTGGCGTGAGAACTCACGTTTTTGCGCAACGTTTTGCCAATGGTGGCCGACCAGAGGTCGGACACCAACGGGATTGAAAAATGGCCGAACTATTCTCATCGCTGTCGGATCGCCTGTCGGGTATTCTCGACAAGCTGACGGGACGTGGCGCGCTCTCGGAAAGCGACGTCGCAGATGCCATGCGCGAGGTGCGCCGCGCCTTGCTCGAGGCCGACGTGGCGCTCGATGTCGTGCGCGATTTCGTCGAGCGGGTGAAGAAAAAAGCCGTCGGCATCGAGATCATCAAGTCGGTCAAGCCCGGCCAGATGGTGGTCAAGATCGTCCATGACGAGTTGGTCGCGACACTCGGTGACGCCGCTGAGCCGATCAGCCTTGCCGCGATGCCGCCGGTGCCCATTCTGATGGTCGGCCTGCAGGGCTCGGGCAAGACCACGACGACCGCCAAGATCGCCTACCGGCTTGTCAATCGTGACAAGAAGCGTGTGCTGATGGCATCGCTCGACACGCGTCGACCGGCCGCGATGGAGCAGTTGCGCATTCTTGGTGAGCAGACCGGCGTACCAGTTTTGCCGATCGTCGCGGGACAGGTTGCCGTCGACATCGCGCGCCGCGCCATGGATGCCGGGCGGCTCGGCGGCTACGACGTGGTGCTGCTCGACACCGCCGGTCGCACCACGGTCGACGAGGACCTGATGGCGGAGGCAGCGGCCGTTCGCCTCGCGACCAATCCACACGAGGTGTTGCTGGTTGCCGACGCGCTGACGGGCCAGGACG
The DNA here is from genome assembly GCA_031411355.1 of Hyphomicrobiaceae bacterium. Classification (GTDB taxonomy): domain Bacteria; phylum Pseudomonadota; class Alphaproteobacteria; order Rhizobiales; family Hyphomicrobiaceae; genus JABFRJ01. Next base: position 1,780 of record JANOAW010000511.1, read on the forward strand.
CCGTCAAGACCGCGGCTGCGTTCCAAGCCGCCATCGGCATCACGGGCATCGTGTTGACTCGTGTCGACGGCGATGGCCGCGGCGGCGCTGCTCTGTCCATGCGCGCGGTCACCGGCAAGCCGATCAAACTGATCGGCGTCGGCGAGAAATGGGACGCCCTTGAGGATTTCCATCCCGAGCGCATCGCCGGCCGTATTCTCGGCATGGGCGACATCGTTTCGCTCGTCGAAAAGGCCTCCCAGTCGATCGACATGGAGAAGGCGCAGGCAATCGCTGCCAAGATGCGCAAAGGCGCCTTCGATCTCGACGACATGAGCGAGCAGTTGGCCCAGGTCGAGAAGATGGGCGGCATGGGCGGCATGATGTCGATGATGCCCGGCATGCGTCAGGCCAAGAAGCAGATCGATGCGGCCGGCGGCATCGATGATCGCATGCTCAAGCGTCAGCGCGCGATCATCTCCTCGATGACACCAAAAGAGCGTCGCAATCCCAAGATGCTCGACGGCAAGCGTAAGCGGCGCATCGCGGCCGGCTCGGGCACCAAGCCCGAGGACGTCAACAAGGTGCTGAAGCAGCATCGCGACATGGCCGACATGATGAAGATGATGTCGAAGAATCCTGGCATGATGGCCAAGATGGCCGGCGCCATGGGCATGAAAATTCCGGGCATGGCCGGCGGCGCCGGTCCAAGCGCTTCCGAGTTGAAGGCGATGCAGGACGAGGTCGCCAAGATGAGCCCGGAGGCGATCGCGCAGTTGCCACCCGAAACGCGCGAGTTGATCAAAAATTTGCCCAAAGGCGGCGAGGAGCCAAAGGCGCCGAAGGGAACGCCGATGCTGCCCGGGCTCGGTGGCGCAGGCCTCCCGGGCCTTCCCGGCGGCAAAGGTTTGCCCGGTCTCCCCGGCGGTCCGAAAGGCCCGTTCGGCGGCGGCTTCCCGTTCGGGGGCAAGAAGAAGTGACGTTGGTGTCTGACCTCGGTCAGACACCATGAACTCCGTCCAAGTCTGAACCCCAGTATGCCCTGTGCCTCGGTGTCTGACCGAGGTCAGACACCAACCTAAGGACCTCCCTCATGTTCAGTCACGTCATGCTCGGCGCAGCCGACATCGAAGCCTCGAAGAAATTCTACGACGCCACGCTTGCCGTGCTCGGAGTCCCCGCCGGCTTCCAGGATCCGAAGGGCCGCGTGTTCTGGCGCACCAAAACCGGCGTGTTCGCCATCTCGAAGCCGATCGATGGCGGCGCGGCGTGCGCGGCCAACGGCGGAACGCTCGGCTTTGCCGCAGCCGACCAAGCAGGCGTCGACGCCTGGCACAAGGCTGGCCTCGCTGCTGGCGGCAAGGCCATCGAAGATCCGCCGGGCGTGCGCTCCAACGGTGCCATGAGCCTGTATATCGCCTATCTGCGCGATCCCGCCGGCAACAAGATCTGCGCCATGTACCGGATGCCGGCGGCTTGATGACCTTGAGCGTGCCCACGATCGAAACGGAACGGCTGATCCTGCGTGGATGGACCGAGAGCGACTTTGCGCCGCTCTCGGCCTTCTATGCGGATGATCCGGATTCGGTGTTCGTCGGTGGGCCACGGCATGGCAGCGACGTCGTCCTGTGGTTCATGGCTCGCTTTGGGCAATGGGCCCTGCGCGGCTACGGATCATTTGTCATTGCCGAGCGCGGTGGCGCCGATTTCGTCGGCTGGTGCGGCGTCAATCACTACGTCGCCGCCGAAGTGCCAACCATCCAATGGGCGCTGCTGGCCCCCTATCGCGGCAAGGGCTACCTGACCGAAGCCGGCCGCGTCGCGCTTGATTTCGTGTTTCAAGCGAGCGGCCGTGAGACCTTGCGCACCACCATCCACCCGAAAAATCCAAACTCGCAAGCAACCGCCCGCCGTCTCGGCGGCGCGCTGACCGGCGAGACGAGGGTCGTCGACGGTGGACATGCGTTGGACGTGTGGAGCTTCTCGCAGCTGAGGGGGGCCGCATGACCGTCGTCGTCCCCACACTCGAAACCGAACGTCTGATCCTGCGTGGCTGGCGCCAGAGCGACTATGCGCCGATCGCGGACTTCTATGCCAACGATCCGAGTGCCGTGTTCGTCGGCGGGCCACAAATTCCAATCGATACGTGGCGACGCTTTGCCGGAATCGTCGGCCACTGGCAGCTGAAAGGCTTCGGCTTGTTTGCGCTCGAGGACAAAGCCGGCGGCGCATGGCTCGGTTGGTGCGGTTTGTGGAACCCACCAGAGTTTCCCGAGATTGAAATGGGCTATGCGTTGGCAGCTCCGTTTCGCGGCAAGGGCTATATTCACGAGGCGGCGCAGCGTGTGCGTGCCTACGCGTTCGAGAGCGTCCGACTGCCGACCTTGGTCAGCTACATCAACCCGAAGAACGCCCCCTCGCAGCGCGTCGCAACGCGCCTCGGTGCCAAGCGCGACGGCACCGCCGATATCCGCGGCATAACCGTCGATGTCTGGCGCCATGCGTATCCGGAGGGGCGCTCATGATGGCACCTCTCACGATTCCGACGCTTCAAACCGAACGCCTGATCCTGCGCGCCTTTCGCGTCGCGGATCGCGAGGCATTCGCCGAGATGTCGGCCGATGCGGAGCTGATGCGCTACGTCGGTGGGCAGATGGATGCGCCTGACGCATGGCGGCGGATGGCGGCCTATGCGGGCATGTGGACGTTGCGCGGCTATGGTCCGTTTGCGCTCGAACATAAGGCTTCGGGCGCGTTCGTCGGCTACAGCGGCGTGACCTGGCCGCATGGTTTCCCGGAGCCGGAGATCAACTGGGGCGTGCACAGGGCGTTTCTCCGACAAGGCTATGCCGCCGAGGCCGCGACTGCGGCGCGCGCGTTCGCCTACGAACACTTAAGTTTCTCGACGATCATGAGTTTCATCGATCACGAGAATGCGGCGTCCATCGCCGTCGCCAAACGTCTTGGCGCACAGCTCGACGGCGGCGGCACCTTTAAAGGCCGCGCCATGGGCATCTGGCGTCATATCCCGCCGGCCACTCGTACGGGGGGCCGCGTATGAGATGACGCACTGCGAATGGTGTCCGACCTCGGTCAGATACCCAGTCGCCTCCCGATCCCACGCGCCTGGAGACAAGCGCGCCAGACGACACGACATCAACCTGAAACTTAGACCTGGAGAAACTTAAAATGGCCGTCAAACTTCGCCTCTCGCGTGGTGGCACAAAAAAGCGCCCCTACTATTATATCGTCGCAGCTAATGCGACGTCGCCGCGCGATGGCCGCTACATCGAACAGGTCGGCATTTATAACCCGCTGCTCAAAAAAGATAACCCCGAGCGCGTGAAACTCAACGAAGAGCGCG
>JANOAW010000512.1:0-1822 GCA_031411355.1 Hyphomicrobiaceae bacterium
GTCATCTGCGCTGCTCCTGTGCATCCCCAAACCGCGTACCGAAGCCTAAATGAAGCCTTAACCGGTGCATGGCAGTGTCGGCCGCAATCGTACATAGCGAGGATTTTTGCATGGGTGCCGCCGATCTCAACACCTGGCGCCGTCAGAACAGCGATCCGCAGACGCTGGTCATCACTCTGGTCGATGGTCGGCGCCTGCGCGGTAATATGCTGGTCGCCCGCGATAAATCGTTGAGCGACACCTTTAATATGCCGATGCCGTTCATCGAGTTCGAGGATTTCGACGAGGGCCCTGTCATCGTCGCAAAGTCGTCCATCGTGTCGTTGCGCCCACTCAAGATTCCGGCCGCCGATCAGTTGGACAAGAAACTGACCAGCTTGGACAAGAGTGATTCGCACAGAATCCTGGGGCTGACGAAATCGGCGACGCGAGACGAGATCCGCAGCGCCTATCTGGCGCTTGCACGTCTTTACCATCCGGACCGTTTCGCCTCGACAGAACTGCCGTCCGAAGTCGCCGAATATATCGACCAGATGGCGCGACGCATCAACATCGCCTATGCCGACATCGTCCCGCCGGTGGCAAACAACGCGCCGGACACGCGGTGAGACCAAAGGCGCGGTGAGACCAGACGCATGCCATCTTGCCACCAACAGCATCTTGACGTTTCGCGCGGCGATCGATAGCGACAGGTTGACGTCGTGGTGATTTGGCCGGCCGGCTTGCAGCCACGTTAAACAAGTCGCTAAAGGGCCGCGCGCACGCAGGGGCTCGACCCGGCTGGGCTCGGTTTCAAGCCGATGCAAACCAGGCCGGGTTTTTTGTTGCCCGTGGGGTCCCCCATGGCTTCGACCCCGATGGTGCGCCGATGACCGACGATCAACTTTCGCTCGAAACCCTGCTGGTGCATGGCGGAACGCTGCGCTCGCAGTTTGCCGAGGTGTCCGAGGCGCTGTTCCTGACGCAGGGCTATGTTTACGCCACCGCGGAGCAGGCCGAAGAGCGGTTCAAAAGCGAGCAGAGCGGCTTCATCTACTCGCGCTACGCCAATCCGACCGTCGCCATGTTCGAAGAGCGCGTGCGCCTGCTCGAAGGTGCGGAGGCTGCCCGCGCTACGGCCAGCGGCATGGCAGCTGTGGCCGCGTCGCTGCTGTGCTTTCTCAAAACCGGCGATCATGTGGTCGCGGCAAGAGCGTTGTTTGGCTCATGCCGCTTCGTCATCGAGGACGTCTGTGGCCGCTTCGGCATCACATCGACCCTGGTCGACGGCGCCGATCTCGCGCAGTGGAAGGCCGCCATCAAGCCCGGCACCAAGGCCGTGTTCTTCGAAAGCCCGACCAATCCGAATTTGGAATTGGTCGATGTGAGAGCTGTCGCCGAACTGGCGCATGCCGTCGGCGCGTTGGTCGTGGTCGACAACGTGTTCGCAACGCCGATGCTGCAACGCCCCTTGCAGCTCGGCGCCGACGTCGTGGTCTACTCGACCACCAAACACATCGACGGTCAGGGTCGCTGCCTCGGCGGCGTCGTGCTCGGATCGAAAAAGTACATCACCGAGACCCTGCACACATATCTGAAACACACCGGGCCAAGCATGAGCCCGTTCAACGCCTGGGTGATGCTGAAATCGATGGAAACGCTGGCACTGCGCGTGCGGGCGGCGTGTGAGACGGCCGCAAAACTGGCTGATTTTCTGGCTGGCCAGAAGGGTCTTTCGCGCGTGATTTATCCCGGCCGCGCCGATCATCCGCAGCGCGCGCTCGTCGAACGGCAGATGAGTGGCGGCGGACAGATGATCGCGTTCGAACTGGCAGGCGGCAAG
>JANOAW010000513.1:0-2951 GCA_031411355.1 Hyphomicrobiaceae bacterium
TGGCTACGTCCAACATCTCGGCTACGACAACCTCCTCGCCAACGATCATCCACGTCGGCGCGACGTCGCTGAAACCGCGGTTTTTTCTGCCCGCGACAGCGCACGCGACGTCGACGAAGCCGACTACAATCCCGAACTCGATCCGTGCACAGACTGGACCATCGCCTATCTTGCGTTCGTCGAAGAGAACACGCGTGAGCTCCGCGACCGCAAGGTAACGCCGGACGAAGCCCGACGCCTCGCGCTCTGTCTCGCATCCCTGGACAATCCGTTATGAGATCCGATCCCGTGAGAGATGTCTCCATCGATGCCGCAGCCGACCCGACCGCAGCCGGTCGTGTCGTCGTCCGCTTGAAAAACGGCGGCGCCATGGAACCAGCGGCGCGGTTTCGGCTGAAGCTCGTCGATGGACCTGCAGGCGATGCTCGCTGGGTCGAGGACGATCACATACCCGTCGACGTTCGGGTCACCAGTGAGTGGGTCTCCGTCACGATCGACGCCGACCTCGCAAGCCATCCCTTGTTGGCCCCGGGGACGGCCGTTCTGATGGAAATCGGTGACGTGCGCGGCGAATTTCTCTGGCCTGCCATCGTTCCGGTCCGGCAACCCAAGCGTAAGCGTGTCGCCCTGCATGTTGTACCACCGCCGACCGTCGTGGCGCTCGAGCCGGCGTCGTTGACGATCAGTGCAGCCATGCTCGACTTCGAGCGCACAAGCTCGACGTCAATCGTCGACGACACCGTCATCGCCGCGGCCGCAGCGCCTCCCGCGTTGATCCGGGTAGAACCACCCGCCACCCCCATCCTTGCCGAACCACTCCGCACCGATAGGGAAGATGCAACGTTAGCAGAAGATTTCGTCGTTGCGCGCCCATCGGCTGCGCCGACGTTGTCGACATTCCGTCGGCTCCCCGAGCCATCGGCTGGCGACGATATTCCGTCGATTTTCATGGCCGACGAATGGCCCTCGCAGACGTCACCGCCGGCGATCGCCGCGCCCGTCGTCGCGCATCCGGCCCGCTCCGTCGCGGACGTGTTTCCCGGGGCGGCGACCAGCGATCACCTCCGGGCAGCGTTGACGCCGAGCCCGACAGGATTGCCACCATTCGCAACTCCCGCGCCTGAAAACGCCTCTCCTGACAGTATCGGTGCTCAATCAAAGCCGGGCATCGCCCCGCCGCGACGAGCCCCGCCCACGCCGACTGCCGACGTCCATGCACCCACGCATGATATGATGCAGACGATAGCGGCGCGGCTCCGCCGCTTGCCCGCGATGGCCGCAGCCGTGCTCGGCTTCGGTGTGCTGTCGGCGATCGCGGCCACGACGATGCTGTGGCCCGATCGGCGCGGCTCGACGGATGCACGCGGCGTCGCGTTTCAAGATCAAAGGCGGTGGCAAGATGGTCAGCTGCAGAAGCCGCCGGCGGCAAAGCCCATTGCAGCCGCCGAGCCTGTGACCAAGATGGCGCCAACGCCGCCACCCGTCGCGGCAGCCCCACCGCCGCCCGCAGCGCCACCCCAACCGCCACCTGCGGCGGCCTCGGCCACTGCAGCCGCCTGCGAGGCTGTCGCGCCCAAAACGACGGCCCTGCCGGCCGGCATGATGTCGCTCGCCGTGCGCTCGGCCTGCCATCGCCAACAGACCGTGACGGTGTCGTATGGCGGCCTCGAGTTCAAGCGCCGCTTCGACCCTGACGGCGCATTGGATGTGGCCATCGATTGCATCTTCGGCACCTCGGCGCCGATGACGGTGACCTATGCCGACGGTAGGGTCGTGTCGGTACCCGTGACGTGCCAGGATCTCGAGCGGATCTCCAAGCTGGCTGTGATCTGGCGCAACCCGATCGACTTGGATCTGCAGATGTTCGAGAGGCCCGCAGCGCCGGGTGCCGTCGGCCAGATCGGGTCAGCCACACCGGGTCAACGCGATGCCGCACGCGCCACGTCGATCACCGAGCGCGCGGCGCGCGGTTTCCTCAGCTCGATCGGCACTGCAAAATCTCTCGACGGCGCCGACGGTGTGCGCATGACGGTGTACACGGCATTTCACCCGCCTCAGACCACCACGCAAACCATTCCCTTCGCCATCGACTACGTCACGCGGGGCGACACCGCATCGAACGAAACCTGCATCGGTGGCCGCCACGCCAATCCCGGGTACGAGATCGTGCGCCTCACCGCGCGTGGCCAGGTGGTGCGAGAAGACGGCCAGTTCGCGGCCTTCGTCTGTGGTGCCGTGGTCGCCTCGACCCTGCGCTTCAACCAGTCCCTCCACGCGCCCTTGCGCATTCGCAACTGATCGGCGTCGCCCCATGACATTCAATCGCGTGCTCACCCTCGTTGCGACAGCCCTCGTACTCGGCGCTGCAGTCCCATCCATCACCGCCGCCGAAGAAAATTCGGTGACGCTGCGCATGAAAGGCGGCGGCTTCGAAATTTCCGGCGAATTGAAAGGTGCCGACGGCACACGCTATGTCGTGCGATCGCCGACACAGGGAACATTGACCTTGGATGCCAGTCGTTTCGACTGCGTCGGCGATGCCTGCACCCGGCGCATCGCGATCGCCGCTGAAGGCATGGCCTCCGGACTCGACCGCCCCCGCGCGGCCGCGCCGGAAACGCTCGTCGTCAGTGGTTCATCCGGTATGTCGGCCACTTTGGTGCCGGACCTGATCAGAGGATATGCGACGGCGATTGGTGCCGGCACGACGCAGATCGGGGGCCAGAAGCCTGAAGAAGTGCGGTTTAGATTGGCTGATTCCCGCAAGACTGAACTGGCCAATATCGATGTCGTTCGATCGGGCACAGCCGAAGGACTGTCGGACGTCGAACGCGGCGCTGCCGCGATCGCAATGGTCGACCGCAGCTTTTCCCCGACCGACGCTGGCGCCGTACCACCCGCGCCCCGGACATCCAAATCTCCCCGACAAGAGGTTGCCCTGGCGCTCGATG
>JANOAW010000514.1:0-2955 GCA_031411355.1 Hyphomicrobiaceae bacterium
GCCCCGAGCGCGTGGCACGGGAAACCGGTGCGCCTGTGGTCGCCCTGGTGCCGAATGCGCCGGTCCAAGCGGCGTCGAACAAGACCGCAACCAACGCGGGAGCTCGTATCATCGCCCCCGAGCGCAAAACCCAGCCGGTCATCGCCATGACCCGCCCGGAGATCAGCGCGTGGACAACGGTGGTCCGGCGCGCCCAGCGTCAACGGCGCGAACCGTTGCTCTGAGACGTTACCCTTTTGCCGGCTCCGGCTCGGCGCGAGCCATTGGAATTGTGCGAAAAGCTTCGGTCGCACCACCGAACCCGCGCTGCGCGATGTCGATATCGTTGGCTGTCACGACCATGCGATAGCCTTGCGCCCGCCGATGCGCGGCCATATCGGCCGACATCGTGAAAATTCCGCACGGCACCCAGGCCTTGCGACTGGCCCGGTGCACCTCGGCGCAGGCGACGGCATGCGCGTGTTTCGGCTGCGGAAACGTGCCGATCGACAGTGCCAGATCGCCGGTACCGATGAACAGCATGTCGACGCCCTCGGTGTTCGCGATGCCCGCCACCTCGGCCACGCCCGCGGCTGTTTCGACCATGAGGATCACGACGATATCCTCGGACGCCTCGACCGTCGCGACGAAGTCCTGCAAGGGACGCACACCCCCGCCGGATCGGATGCCGTGTGGCGGATATTTGCAATAACTCACCGCGCGGGCGGCTTGCGCGGCGCTCTCGATCAACGGCACGATGACCCCTTCGGCACCGGCATCGAGCGCCGTGCCGATCGCCAGCGCGCTGTTTTCGGCGACGCGCACGATGACGGGAATAGACGCCGGCACGATGCCGACCGCGGCCTCGAGATCGCGCCGGTCCCAAAGGCCGTGTTGCATGTCGATGACGATGGCATCCGGCTTGGCGCGCGCCGCCAGTTCCACGAGCGCGACTGAACCGAGTGACAGCCAGATGACACCGATGGAGTGTCCGGACGCGAGAGTGCGCTTCAAACTCGGGGCACGGGGATCGAACATCTTGAACTCAGAGCGGCTTCAGCGTCTGATACGCGCCGTCACAATAGGCCAAGGGTGGTTCCTGAGAATTGAAGAAGTGAACTTCGGTTACCGAACCGATGACGATATGGTGGGTTTCCCAATCGTGAACATGCGCGACCGTGCATTCGAACGCGGCGCGACAGCCAACCAGCAATGGCACTTCGCCCGCGAGACTGCGATGCCAGGTCCCGGTCGCGAACCGGTCCCGCCCTTTGGCCGAGGTCTGGCCTCCAAAGGCCTGCGCGACGTCGATCTGGCTGGTTGTCAGGACATTGACCGCGAAAATGGCGCCGGAGGTAAGCACCGCTCCGATGTCCGACTTGCGGTTCACGCACACGAGCAACGATGGTGGTTCAGCCGACAGCGACGACACCGATGTCGCCGTCAGCCCGATCGGCACGCCGTCGCGGCGATGGGCCGTCACAACAGATACGGCACCGGCCAACGTGCGCATGCCGAGTTTGAACGGTGCGCTGCCGGCGGATTTGCGGGGAGACATGGTCGGATCGGGCATCATATACCTGATACGGGCAAACGCGCCGGGCGATCACGCACCCTCGCCATCCAGCCCGTATAATTTATGCAGTGTACGCACCGCGAGTTCGGCATACGCGGCGTCGATCAAGGTCGAGATCTTGATTTCACTCGTCGTGATGGCGATGATGTTGATACCTTTTTCAGCCAGCGCCTGGAACATTTGCGCAGCGACCCCCGCATGGCTGCGCATGCCGATGCCGACCACGGAAACCTTCACGACGTCGCCCGACGAGATGACGTCAGAATAGCCGATGTCCTTCTTGGCAGCCTTGAGCACCTCAAGCGCGCGTGGCAATTCGGCCTCGGTGAGCGTGAACGTGAGATCGGTGCTTTTGCCATCGGCTGATACGTTCTGGACGATCATGTCGACGTTTATGTTGGCGGCGGCCAACGGCACGAAGATGCGCGCTGCGACGCCCGGCTTATCGGAAATCTTGAGCAGGCTGACTTTCGCTTCGTTCTTGTCGAGGGCGATGCCCCGAATGACCTGCTGTTCCACGATCTCGTCCTCACTGCATACGATGGTGCCGATGTCGCCGAGGTTGTCGAGCGACGTCGGTTTCATGGCGTCGGGATCGACGAGGCTCGAAAGCACCCGCGTCCGCATCTTGTAGACCATGGCAAGTTCGACCGAGCGCGTCTGAAGCACTTTCGAGCCCAGCGACGCCAGCTCGAGCATTTCTTCATACGACACCTTGGGCAACCGCTGCGCCCGCGGAACGATGCGGGGATCGGTCGTGTAGACGCCGTCGACGTCGGTATAAATGTCGCACAGATCAGCTCTCAGCGCGATCGCGATGGCAACGGCGGACGTGTCCGAGCCGCCCCGACCGAGCGTGGCGATGCGCCGGCCGACGGGTTCGATGCCCTGAAAGCCTGTGATGACGGCGACTTCGCCCTCGTCCATGCGTCGGCGCACCTCGCTGCCGTCCATGCCCTTGATGCGGGCGACCCCGTGGGCTTCGTCGGTCGTCAGTGGAATTTGCCACCCCTGCCACGAGCGTGCCTTCAGCCCCATGCTCTGCAGCACGATGGCCAGCAGGCCGGCGGTCACCTGCTCACCGGATGCAACGACAGCATCGTATTCACGCTTGTCGTGCAGTTTCGAGGCTTCATTGACCCAGGCGACAAGTTGATTGGTTGCCCCCGACATGGCCGACACAACGACGGCAACCGAGTTACCGCCGTCGACTTCGCGCTTCACGTGACGGGCGACATTGCGGATGCGCTCCACATCGCGGACGGACGTGCCGCCGAACTTCATGACAATCAGAGCCATCGAATATCTTCCCTGGCGCGTCACAGCTGCTCGGCGCCTTCGTACTTTCCGGCCCAAACGTCAGATACGAGAATTGGTGCCGCGTGAGGGACTCGAACCCC
>JANOAW010000515.1:0-4956 GCA_031411355.1 Hyphomicrobiaceae bacterium
CGACGCGACCGAGGGCAAATTCCAGCTGCAACCGTTCGGAGCCGGCGAAATCGTCCCGGGTGGCCCGGCTGTCTTGAACGCCGCCGAGAGCGGTCAGACCGAATGCGCGTTCACACTGTCCTACTATTCATTTGGCAAGGACCCGGCCTACGCCTTCGCATCGTGCCTGCCGTTCGGCTTCAACTGGCGCGGTCAGACGTCGTGGTTGTTCAAAGCGGGTGGCATTCAGATCCTGAACGAGTTCCACAATGCCAATGGCACGCACGCTCTGCCAGCATTCAACTCGATGGCCCAGATGGGCGGCTTCTTTCGCAAGGAAATCAATACCCTTGCCGATTTGAAGGGCATCAAGATGCGCATTCCCGGCCTCGCCGGCACGGTGATCTCGAAACTCGGCGTCATTCCGCAACAAATCCCGCCCGGCGACATCTATCCAGCGCTCGAACGCGGCACCATCGACGCAGCGGAGTGGGCGACGCCCTACGACGATTTCAAGTTCGGCTTCCACAAGGTTGCCAAATACTACTATGCGCCGGGTTGGTGGGAAGGCCAAGCGACGGGCTGCCTGTTCGTCAACAAAACCAAGTGGGACGAACTGCCCAAGCACTACAAGCACATCCTTGAAATGGCGACGATGGCGACGTGGACTGCGCACGCTGCTTCGAACGATACGCTCAACTCGGGTGGCTTGCGCCAGCTTTTGGCAGCCGGCACACAATTGCGCTTCTTCTCCAAAGACATCATGGACGCTGCCTACGACGCGTCGTTCCAGACTTACGACGAGTTGAAGGCCAAGAGCCCCGCGTTCGCCAAGATCTACGAACCCTGGAAAAAATATCTCGACACTGTCGAGCTGTATTATCGAGTAGGCGACGCAACGTACGACAACTATATCTACGACAAGCGTGTGAAGGGCTGATGCCGGTGGCGTGCCGACGTCGATCCGCGGATCGGCGTCGGCGATGTCTTTTGCATTGACTGGTTCGGCGGTTGCGGCACTTCACCGCCTCGGAGCGTGCGCTCCGGACTTGAAAATCGCTCGCGCCTTGCGCATGGAGCGGGGCGCGCGGTCGTCGGCTTGCTTCGGCGATCGACACCGACGGCCTGATTGGCGAACCCGACTGGCGAACGTCCGAGACGAAAGACGACTGACCATGGCCTCTCTCAAAGACATGCGCACGCGCATCGCCTCCGTTAAGGCGACGCGCAAGATCACCAAGGCCATGCAGATGGTCGCCGCGGCCAAGCTGCGCCGCGCGCAGGAAGCCGCGTCCGCCGGCCGGCCCTATGCCCAGCGCATGGACAAGGTTCTGGCGAACCTTGGCGCCGGCATCACCAACCGGGCGACCGCATCGCCCCTGCTGGTCGGTAACGGCAAGGAGCAGGTGCACCTCCTGGTCGTCATGACGGCCGAACGTGGGCTGTGTGGAGGCTTCAACTCGAACATCGCCAAACTCGCGCGCGCCGACGCCAATCGCCTCATCCGCGATGGCAAGACCGTGAAAATTCTCGCCGTTGGCAAAAAAGGTGGCGACAATTTGCGACGCGATTTTGCCAAGAACATCGTCGAGCGCATCGAATTCCGCGGCATCAAGCAAGTCGGCTTCGTCCAGGCGGAAGAGGTCGGCACACGAATCCTGGCCATGTTCGAGGCCGGCGACTTCGACGTCTGCACGCTTTATTTCTCGGAATTCAAGTCGGTCATCGCGCAAAAGCCGACAGCCCTTCAACTCATCCCGGCTAAACTGCCCGAAGTTTCGGCCGACAAAGTGGTCACCAAGGCCGGAGCGTTGACCGAATACGAGCCGAGCGAGGACGAAGTTCTGGGCGTGCTGTTGAAGCGAAACATCACGACGCAGGTGTTCCGCGGCTTGCTGGAAAACGCGGCCTCCGAGCAGGGCGCGCGCATGTCCGCCATGGACAACGCCACCCGCAACGCCGGTGACATGATCAACAAGCTGACCATCAAGTACAACCGTCAGCGCCAAGCCAACATCACCAGAGAATTGATCGAAATCATCTCAGGCGCCGAGGCGCTGTAACGATCGAAAACTCTCCGGTTGTGGGCCAGCTCGTTTGTCGGGTTGGCCCACGTCGTTTGTGGACGCGTGCAAGATACAATTTGACAACACGCTTAGGTTCGTATTTGGTTTGTTCGATAGCAATCGATCGAGGGTCACCATGAAAACCCAGGGCTTCCAAGAGGCGCGCGCGACCTACACGGCCGTCACAAGTGAGGCCAGCCGGTTCCGACGCTTCGGCGTCGATGGCCCTGCCTATGAAGTGATCAAGGTAGCAAGCGAGACGCACGCAGCCATCCGCGTCGTCTCGTCGGGTGAGGAACTGTACTACAGCCTCGATCGCATGCGCGCTGATCCGATCGCCGAGACGATTCCTTGAGAGGTGGCCATGTTCGCCATTGCTTTTGATCTTGTCGTGGCCGACGCCGAGCGACACCATCCGAGGGGCACGTCGCAGGCGTATTCCGATATTCGCCGCACCTTGTCAAAATATGGTTTTGAAGGTGTGCAAGGGAGCGTATATCTGAGCAAAAACGGGGATATGGCAAATCTGACGCGCGCCATTCTTGCGCTCAGGGCTCTGCCCTGGTTTCCAACCTGCGTGCGCGATGTGCGGGGTTTCAAAGTCGAGGACTGGTCAGATTTTACGGGTATTGTGAGGGACTAATCGCATTTGCGGTTCGAGCCATGCTTACCTTGCCAGATCTCAGAGGCAGGCAAGTCCTGCTGCGGCGGCCCGTCGACACCGACGTGGACGCGCTCGTTCGGCTACCGATCGATCCCGAGACCGTAAGACTGTACGGCGGCGTGCATAGGGGCGCCACTGTTCGCTCGCGCGACCGCGCTCAACGCACCATCGCCTGGATGCGCGCTGAGCCTGTGCTCTGGGTCATTGATGCCGGTGGCTACATCGGACATGTTCGCTTGCACGCCCGCAACACCTCTGATCGTCGCGCGTCACTGGCCATCGGTATCGACAGTGCCGATCACCTCGGCCATGGGCTCGGCACCGAAGCCATGTGCCTGATGCTCGGCTATGCCTTTGAGGCCATGAGCCTGCATCGCGTATCGCTCCGCGTCTTGGCCTTCAACACCCGCGCGATCCGCGCCTACGCGAAAGTCGGTTTTGTCCGCGAAGGACTGGAACGACAATCCGCCTGGATCGACAACGAGTGGCACGATGACGTCATCATGGGGCTTTTGGCGCACGAATTCGCCCCAAGTTCCGCTCGATTCACCGCCAGCGACATCTAGACCCTTGACTGCGACGGTCCCAGATGGCCTCAGAAGGCGGCTTTCACTGCGGCGCTTTGCGCGCGCCGTACACATGGTTTTGGGCCGTGTGCGCCTTCACAAACGATCGCAGCAACGCTACTCGACCACGCAACGAACGACCTCCTAACGACGGACAATAGACGACATGGCAAATTCTATCGGTAAAATCCGCCAGGTGATGGGCGCCGTTGTGGACGTGCAGTTCGATGGCGCTCTGCCGGCTATTTTGAATGCGCTGGAGACCCAGAACCATGGCCAGCGTCTTGTGCTCGAAGTGGCCCAGCACCTCGGAGAAAACACCGTCCGCACCATTGCGATGGATAGCTCAGAAGGCCTGACGCGCGGCCAGACGGTGACCGATACCGGCGCGCCGATCTCAGTGCCCGTGGGCGAGGAAACGCTTGGCCGTATCATGAACGTTATCGGTGAGCCGGTCGACGAAGTCGGCCCGGTCAAGACCACGCACCGCCGCTCGATCCACCAACAGGCCCCGTCGTTCGAAGACCAGTCAACGGCCGCCGAAATTCTCGTCACCGGCATCAAAGTCGTCGATCTGCTCGCACCCTATGCCAAGGGCGGAAAAATCGGCTTGTTCGGCGGCGCCGGCGTCGGCAAGACAGTGTTGATCATGGAGCTGATCAACAACATCGCCAAGGTCCACGGCGGCTATTCCGTGTTCGCCGGTGTCGGCGAGCGCACGCGTGAGGGCAACGACCTTTATCACGAGATGATCGAATCGAAGGTCAACGTCGATCCGAAGGAAAATGGTGGTTCGACCAAGGGCTCCAAGTGCGCCCTCGTGTACGGCCAGATGAACGAGCCCCCGGGCGCGCGCATGCGCGTGGCACTCTCGGGCCTGACCATCGCTGAAGATTTCCGCGACAAGGGCCAGGACGTGTTGTTCTTCGTCGACAACATCTTCCGCTTCACGCAGGCCGGCTCGGAAGTGTCGGCTTTGCTTGGCCGTATTCCCTCGGCCGTCGGCTATCAGCCGACGCTCGCAACCGACATGGGCGCCTTGCAGGAGCGCATCACGTCGACGCAGAAGGGTTCGATCACGTCGGTGCAGGCCATCTACGTCCCGGCCGACGATTTGACCGACCCTGCGCCGGCCACCTCATTCGCCCACTTGGACGCAACGACGGTGTTGTCGCGCTCGATCGCTGAAAAAGGCATCTACCCCGCCGTCGATCCGCTCGACTCTACTTCGCGCATGCTCGACCCCCGCGTCGTCGGTCAGGAGCACTACGACGTCGCCCGTCAGGTCCAGGCCATTCTGCAGAAATACAAGTCGTTGCAGGACATTATCGCCATTCTCGGCATGGACGAGCTCAGCGAAGACGACAAGATGACGGTCGCACGCGCCCGCAAGATCGAACGCTTCATGTCGCAGCCGTTCGACGTCGCCAAGGTGTTCACCGGCTCCGACGGCAAGCAGGTCGCCATCGCCGACACGATCAAGGGCTTCAAGGGCCTCTGCAACGGCGACTATGACCACCTCCCCGAGCAAGCCTTCTATATGGTCGGCACGATCGAGGAGGCCATGGAGAAGGCTGAGAAACTGGCCGAGGCGGCATAAGCGGCATGGGCAAGGGCTCGGGGAAAGTCGCAGGCGCGTGCTGCTCGGCCCTGGAGGCCGTGCTCACGTCGGACGAATTCG
>JANOAW010000516.1:0-4772 GCA_031411355.1 Hyphomicrobiaceae bacterium
GTTCTCTCGCTGATCGTTCTGCTGATCTACCCACTGGCCGCTATTCCGATTTTGACCATCGGTCGACGCCTGCGCAAAACGGCCAAACGGACCCAGCACGAGCTTGGCGACATGACGTCGTTGCTGACGGAGAAGCTTGCCGGCGCACGGCTCATCAAAACCTTCCGACTTGAAAATTACGCGGCGGATCGTCTTGATCAGAGCTTTTCCCAGGTTCTTGCCTTGCGCTTGAAGGCCGTCCGCCAACGTGCGCGGCTGGGGCCTATGCTGGAGGCTTTGGCAGGCGTCGCCATCGCTGGCGTTATCTGGCTCGCGTCGTGGCGCATATCGAGCGGCATCGCGACGGTCGGTGATTTCATGGCGTTCGTCACGTGTTTATTGCTAGCAGCAAATAATATTCGAGCTTTATCGAACTTATCGAATTCGTTGCAGGAAGGCATAGCCGGTGCCGAACGACTTTATGAGGTTTTGGACCGCAAGCCGTCCGTTGTCGATAATCCGTCGGCTAAACCGTTGATCGTGTCGGAAGGCCGTATTGAGTTCGCACGGGTCGAATTCACCTACGAAGGCAACGCCAACGAACCAGCCCTACGAGGCGTGTCGTTGAACGTCCCCGGCGGCAAAACGGCGGCTCTCGTCGGGCGGTCCGGGTCGGGCAAATCAACATTGATCAATCTGGTGCCGCGCTTGTTCGACGTGAAGGCGGGCAGCATCAGCATCGATGGCCAGGACATTCGTGACGTAACCCTCGCGTCCTTGCGCGATCAAATCGCGATCGTCAGCCAAGACATCACGTTATTCGACGACACGATCCGAGCCAACATTGCGCTCGGCCGCTTGGCTGCGACGGACGACGAGATCGTCGCGGCGGCAAAGGCTGCAGCGGCACACGATTTCATCATGGCGCAGCCGCAGGGCTACCACACCATCATCGGCGATGGCGGCGGGCGCCTTTCGGGAGGTCAACGTCAGCGGTTGGCCCTGGCGCGTGCAATCTTGAAGGACGCGCCGATCCTGTTGCTGGACGAAGCCACCAGTGCTCTCGATACTGAAAGCGAACGCCTGGTTCAGGAAGCGTTGATGCGGTTCACGCGCAACCGTACGACATTGGTCATTGCACACCGCCTTTCGACGGTGCAGCGCGCAGACATCATCACGGTGCTCGACGACGGCGAGGTGGTCGAGGTCGGCACACATCACGATCTGTTGGGGCGAGATGGTGCGTATGCCAAGTTGTGCCGGTCGCAGTTGTTGATTCAGGCCGATGCGCCGAGCGCGTCCATCAATTGAAGTCTGCACGCGCCGCTCGATCGGCGCGTGATCACGTGGGCAGACGCCCTTCAATTCTCAGGTGTTCAACCAGATAGCGCGTCGTACGCACTTCGGCGACAGGGGCAAAGGCACCGATCGATCCGAATTTCAGTACGATATTCGACAGCGTCAGCCACATATAGCCGCCAAACGGAAGGGTCATCCGCAATCGTCCGCCGTCGAAGGCGATGCTTGAAACTTGGTGTTCCAGCATGGCTTTGCGGTAGTTGAGCAAAACCAGAGCCAGCGGCACACCGCCCAGGGCCAGAATGATCAACCCACGCCGAATGACGTCCGCATCGTCGAGAGGTGCGAGCGATAGTCCGTGGATCGCCGATACGAGTTGTGGACCAATATTGAGCGACAGGATCACGAGTGTCGCGAAATAAAGAAAGCCGCCACCAAACCAAAGCATCGCGAAGGCTTTGTAGAGTGGTTTCAACTCCGTTTTGGCAAAAAATCGGGTCGATCCGTGATGCATGTCCGCGATCTTGATCGCTTGTAATCGGCTTGTACGCCACGGTGCAGCCCAGCCGAGCGTGAGTGGGACCAGAAACGCCATCCAAAAATGCTGCGCTGCATAGGCCCAGGCATGTCCGGAGAGATCGAACCGTTTGCCATCGAGCCATGTGCGGCGAAGGATATGCTGCCGCCTGCGATAGACGACTGAGCCGAGGAGGAATAACAGCGGTAACGAGATAGTCAGCCGCTGCCAGCGGATCTGGCGCATGCCCTCGATGCCGTTACCGGGCGCGCCCTGCATCATGAGGAAAAAAGTGGCCGTGATAGATACGGCGATCACCGTGCCCAAGACGAACGAAATGAAGGCTTCCAACCCTGTGCCAGTATGGTCGAGCGGCTGACCGTTCACGTGAACAGCACCCGTCATGCGTCGACGCGCTTCCGCCTGCCCCCAGAAATGGTACACCCCGAACGTCATCAGGGTGAGACCGAAACTCTGTAAGGAGACGCGCCAGATATTCTCGGCAGGTTCGACCCAGGTGATTTGTGGCGGCTCAGATGCAGGCTGTGCAGCGCCGTCTCGCGGCACGGAGGCGGACGTCGGTGTCGGTCGTAACTCGGCATCGTTGCCAAACAACTGCCGAGCCACATCGAGCGCGGGCTCGGTGGCAAAAGGCGCCTTGAGGGCGACTGCGGACGATATCATGAACACAACCCAAAACGCAGGGCGACACACGTACTCAGAACGAGACCACGTTGCCGTGTCTACATCCTTGCGAAGACGTTAAACCGGCAGGGTTAACGACCCATTAACACCGTCGATCAGCCGTTGCCGAGTTTGCTTCAGTTCCGATACGAGCCTCTCGGCCCAACGCTTCAAGGTAACATGGATCGATTGCTATGCGATTGAGCCGCATCGACAATCAGGCGCTAACTTTTTCCGCGGCATTGGTTGGAAACGCCGACTTAGCCGACTCGGTTCGCAAAACGGCGATGGCTTTCGAAGACTTGGTGAGCAAGTGCGTTATTGGTGACGACGTTTTGGATCACCGCACGCGTCGCGTCGCGAATGTCTCGTTCGAAATCGAAGTGCGTGGTCGAGCGGCTCGGCCACTGCCGGATGTCCGCAACTCGAGCGAGCGTTTCGTCACGCTGCTCAGTTAGGTCAACACTGAACGCCGAGGTCTCATCGGCGATGCCCCGGAAAGTCGCTTTGTCCGAATCCGAAAGGCCCCGCCACAGAGAGCCGCGCATACCAAGCGTCACGGTCAATCCGGCCGGTGTCAATCCCGGTTGATAAGCCCACCTCGCCCGTGTTTCGAACGGCGCCATCAATGGCTCGGCGGCGACGATGCCGCCTTCGGCGAGTGGTCCGGACGGCTCGGCTGCCGACAGGGAGGCGCCGAGAAACCGAAGCGCCTCGGCACCAAATCCACGCGCAGCGACTGCGACGCCGCGTAAATCACCCCCGTTATGAATGGGGATATCCGCGTACAAGCCGGGGCTAGGTCCCGTATGTCCGATCGGCATAGTCACGACATCGACCGCATCGAGCGCGGTCCGCCAGAACTTTTGAGCGTCGGTCAAAAGCCAAGCGCGATGCGCGCGCGCAGCCAACCCATACCCCAGAGGAAGGCCGGCAAATATCCCAAGGGCAGGATGAATTGACGCGTGTTCTGAGTCGACGCCGATATAGATGTCGGCAGTCCCAGCACAAACCGCATCCATGCCCTCTCGTGGATTGGTTTCGATGACGATCGAGACGTCAAAGAGTGATGCCGTCAGTTGATAGGTGACTCGAGCGGCGAGAGTTCGCAATTCGAGCGTGTCGAGCGACTGCGGAATGGCAATGATCCAGTGACGCGATTTATGCACGATTGATGGTGCGCACAGTGCGATTGTGGGCACGCCAAACCCGGCTACGGTCGCCGCAGCGACTGAGCCAGCCGATTTCAGAAGGTCTCGCCTGTGTATCATCGCCCGCTCGTCGATTTCGCCAAACGCGTGAGTCGCCAGGCCATTACGCCACGGGCGCCGTCGAACCGAAGGCGGGTACTGCCGTGCTGAAACGATCCAGCCATGCAACCAACTTCGGATGTCCAGCACGCCATGTACCGCCATGCCTGAAATCGAGATAGCCGAGAGCACACGCGAGGGTCAGATGGCCATAGTCCGGCGCCGCTTTCCAAGCCGGCGGTGCCACCTCGAGATGAGCGAGCGACCGATTGACTTTCGACCACTGACGATCCGTCCAGGCGGCGACCTGCTTGTCGTCGGGACGGAAGCGCTTCTCATAGACGAGTAGCAACGCCGCATCGAGAATACCGTCAGCGAGCGCGCCGAGCGTCAGCGTCTGCCAGCGCTCCTGCCCCGATCTGGGGAACAAAATCGGTCCGCTGCCGGTTGCATCCAAATATTCACAGATGACATGACTATCGAAGATAGCTTGGTCGTCGGCGACAAGGCATGGGATTTTGCCCAACGGGTTGTGACTGTCGAGATCGGGATCGCCTTTGTTGGTATCGGCAGAAACAATGTCGATCTGCGAGGTCAACCCTTTCATCGCCGCGGCGATCTTGACCTTGCGGCCATAGGGCGAGAGCGGGCTCGAATACAGCTTCATGGGCAAGCGTGCCTTTGCGATAAGACTTTGCGATAAGACAAAGTCGGGCAGTTCAGTATGGTCAACCGACGATGTTCATCGATCGCTTGTCGAACACGTCCAGGACACGCGCAAGTTCATGTCCGCGCTTCAAGATCAAGCCAGCTGAATTGACAACACAAAAAGCGCCTTGCTTGCGCGCCAGCTTCGGCGTTTTTTCGATGCGAAACAACGGCACTTCACTGGCGCGCCTATAAACGGCGAACGTCGCGGTCTCACGACCGAAATCCATACCATAATCTCGCCATTCGCCGGCGGCGACCATGCGACCGTAAACATCGAGGATGCGACCGAGTTCGTGTCGGCTGAAGGCGACTTGGGCCGGCGCTGCGGGCAT
>JANOAW010000517.1:0-2614 GCA_031411355.1 Hyphomicrobiaceae bacterium
CCTCTTGCCGTCACGCCGTTACTGGACGAACTGATTGGTGAACGTCTCGTCGATCGGCACGGCTTTGTCGACGATGCCGTTGTCGACGTAGAACTTCTGCACCTTCTCCATCCGGGATTTGTCGAATTGGCCAAGCTTGAAACCCTCGGCTGGCGCGTAAACCTGTTCCACGTACCGCCGCATGATGGCTTCCATGACCTTTTCCTTGCCCGCATGCTGGGGCACGGCCGCGACATAATCTTTGGCGGCCTGCTCCGGATTGGCCATGATGTCGGCCACACCTTTCAACGTCGCGCGGACAAAACCCTGAACGATCTTGGGTCGTTCGGCGATGGCCTTGTCGGAGGCGACGATCGCCTGCGCCATCGCGGGGAAGATCGTGTCGATGGCGTAGCGATCAAGCGGGATATTGGCGCCCTCGATCGCCGCCGCCCATTCCGGCACGCCCGAGATCGCATCGAGGTTCTTGGCGATCATGAGCTGCACTATTCCAGCCGGGCCGACTGCCTGTACCGAAGCATCATCCTTTTTCAAACCGGCCGATGCCAGCATCGCAAGCAGATTGTAATAGGTGGTGTCCTGGAAGGCGAGAACGCCGATGGCCTTGCCTTTCAGATCGGCGATGCTCTTCACGCCGACGTCTTTGCGCACGTAAAGAGCCGTCAACGACTTTCCGCCGAGCAGGGCGACGCCTTTGACCGGCAAGCCGTTGGCGCGCACGATCAAGGGCGTGTCACCGATGCCACCGCCGAGATCGGCATTGCCGACGGCGACTTGTTTGGCGACGTCAGCCCCGCCCTTGCCGACCTGAAATTCCACATCCAGGCCTTCGGCTTTGTAATAGCCCTTGGCCTTGGCAATTTGGAATGGCGAAAAAGCCGGCAGGAAATCCGGCGCCGGAAATAGATATGTCATGCGTTCGGTCTGGGCCGTCGCCGCGGTCGCGAGCATCGTGAAAGCAGCGCTCAGCGCCAAAGCCTTCGCGCCCGACAGCCAACCTTCTGCACGCAACGCCGATGGTGTCATTCGCCTGGACATGCCGTCCTCCCTCGTTGATTTCGGACTAGGACCTCTGCGCCTGGCGCAGCTGCCCTCGACGTCGCCTGACCCTTCAAGCCGCGCGCTCTTCGAGGCGCATCAACTCGAACAGCCGCGCGATGTATTCTCCCGCCCGCGGATGCGCACGACGCGCAATGGGGTTGTGGCGGTCGGGAATATCGACTTTGATCTGCTCGACGACAGTGCCCGGCCGGTCCGACAAGACGATGATGCGGTCGGCCATGGCGACGGCCTCGGTGAGATCGTGGGTGATCAGAACCGTCGTCGTGCCGGTGCTCGCGATCGTGTCGCCAAAGCTCTTCTGCAGCAGCATCTTGGTCTGCGCATCAAGGGCCGAAAACGGTTCGTCGAGCAAAACCAGATCCGGCGAGATCGCCAGGGTCCGCGCGAGGGCCGCCCGTTGACGCATGCCGCCAGACAGCTGGTAGGGGTAATGGTGGGCAAACTCAGACAGTTTACAGCGCGCGAGTTCAGCTAAAGCCTTCTCGCGGCGTTCGCGTCTGGAAACCTGACGCGCCTCGAGACCGAATTCGACATTGTCGATGATGGAGCGCCACGGCAGCAGCAGATCTTTCTGGAGCATGAAGCCGACGTGTCGATTGGGACCATCGACCGCAACGCCGCCAACGAAGACTTGTCCGCTGGTTGGCGCATCAAGCCCGGCGGTGAGATTGAGGATCGTACTCTTGCCGCACCCCGACGGGCCGACAATGGCGACGAACTCGTGCGGGCGCACGTCGAACGTAACGTTCTGGATGGCAACGGTCGCCTCGCGCCCTCGACCGGGGAAGGACCGCGACACGGCCTGGAATTCGAGTGCCGCCATGACGATCAGGCTCCGATTCCGCGCGCGATATATGCGGCATCGAGTGCAGTGTTGATCGTGACGAGCTCGCTCTCGAGATCGGCAACAGTCCACGGCGCCATAGCCCCACTCGGGCGAGCAATACTACGCGCCTGCAGCTCCGTCGCGACCGCCTGAAAATCATGGACACCCGAGGCGAAAATCGCTTCAAGCGCCTGCGCCAGCTGGTGTTCGATGTCCGTGAGTGGGCGACCGAGCGATTGCCGCGCAAGACCGTGAACTGATGGTCGTGTCTCGACGCTCTGCATCTGCCCCACCAACGGTTGCAACGCGACCTCGTTCAAATATGAACGACATGTCCAGATATGATCACCTTAGCGATGTCGACCGCTTCGAGCAAGATCGTTTGTGGAAGATCGTTTGTGGAAGGGTGCTTATCTGGGTGTCGAGCGGCTATCTTTTGACTGGTAGCGAGCTCATGGCCGCAATCGATCCGAGCGCCGACGCGCACGTGATCGCATCCTCGGCTCGTCAAAATGAAAACTTATCGGGCGGCGGCCTTCCCCCCGGAGCGACCGCCGCCCGACCTCCGTCGCCTATCGGCGCCAGAATTCGAGAATCAACTTGATTGACTTATTTCCACACGTCGCGGGCGACCGCTACGATCATCTCGAGCTTTCTCCACTGATCATCTTCTGCGATGTTGTTACCTTCTTCGGTCGATGCAAATCCGCACTGCGGCGACAGGCA
>JANOAW010000518.1:0-2413 GCA_031411355.1 Hyphomicrobiaceae bacterium
ACCTGTTTAAGGTCAAAACGTGAGGCTGCCCATCGCGGCCCAAAGCCGTTTGACAAGTGTAAATTTACGCTTTACAATGCGCTACCCTTTGTGATTGAAAGCTTCGCTAATCGGGGGTTGAAACGCTTTTTCGAGGATGACGATGGACGCAAGTTGCCGCCAGAAATGCTCGAACGGATCGCGATCATCTTAGCGGCGCTCGATGCCGCCGAGAGTTTTGAGGATCTAAACCGTCCGAGTTTCCGCTTGCACAAGCTCACAGGGCAGCTGAAGGGCGCTTGGGCGATAACCGTCAGGGCAAATTGGCGTATCGTATTTCGCTACGAGAACGGCGCTGCTTCTGACGTGGATTTTATGGATTACCACTGAGAGAAACCAAAATCATGCCTATGAAAAATCCGCCTCATCCTGGCTTGGGCCTTCGAGACGATATAGAGGCTTTGAGCCTGAGCGTTGCGGAAGCCGCAGATGCGCTCGGCGTTACGCGTCAACAGCTTTATAATGTCATCAATGGGAAAAGCGCGATCACACCAGAAATGGCAATCCGTCTTGAGAGGGGCATCGGCAGTTCAGCCGAAAATTGGATCAGGCTGCAAGCCACTTATGATCTCGCGCAAGCGCGCCTCAAGGCATCAGCAATCAAAGTCAAAAAACTCGTTCCAAAAAAAGTCGCTTAGCTTTCAGCAAAACGCGCTCCCCTAAGCCTCCTCTCTCGCCGCGGTCACGACCTGACCGCTGCTGAACCCGACTGTGAAATTCTTATGACCTTACCCAAACTCCCAGCCGACATCGCCACTCCCGCTTACGTGCTCGATGAGGCAGCGCTGAAACGCAACCTCGCCGTGGCCGCGCGCATCAAGCGTGAAGCGGGTTGCAAAATCCTGCTCGCGACTAAGGCCTTCGCGTTACCTGCCATCTTTCCGCTGATGCGCGAAACACTCGACGGCTCGACGGCGAGCGGCGAATACGAAGCCCGCATGGGCCACGACGAGTTCGGCAAAGAAGTGCATGTCTATTCGCCGGCCTACTTGCCAGGCGAAGTCGAAAGCCTGACGAAAATCGCCAAGCACATTTATTTCAACTCGCCCGAACAGATCCGCCGCTATTTGCCGGTTATAAAGAAAGCGCCCGGAGTCAAAGTCGGCTTCCGCGTCAATCCGGGCTACTCGAACGCCACTCTTGGCGGCAATCTCTATGATCCGTGCGCACCCTTTTCCCGCTTTGGCGCAACCCGCGATACGCTTGACCGCGTGCCGTGGGACGACGTCGACATTTTCCACGTCCATGCGCTGTGCGAAGCCAAACACGCAGGCTCCGTTGGCCTGATCGAACACGTCGCCCGCAACTTTGCGCCCTACCTCGCCCGCGTCTCGGCCGTCAACTTCGGCGGCGGGCACTTCATCAACAAGCCCGGCTACGACGTCGGCGCGCTGATAGCGGCTATCAAGGCCTTCAAGGCTGAGTTCAACGTCGAAGTCATCCTTGAACCCGGCGCAGGCTTGGTCGTCGATACCGGCTACCTCATCGCCTCCGTGCTCGATATCCACCACAACGAAAAGAACATAGCGATCCTCGATGCCTCCGCCTCGACCCACATGCCAGACGTGCTCGAAGTCCCCTACACGCCCAATGTCATCGGCGCTGGCCCGCCGGGCTCAGCAGCCCACGATTATATCTTGGGCGGCAAAACCTGCATGACCGGCGACATCATCGGCGAATTCTCGTTCAATAAACCACTGTCAATCGGCGACCGCGTGATCTTCACCGACATGATGCAATACTCGTTCGTCAAGAATAATACGTTTAACGGCGTACCCTTGCCGGACTTGGCTATTGTGCGCGAGAATGGCGACTTCGAAGTGCTGCGCAAGTATGGCTACGACGAGTTCCGCCGCCGCCTCGGCTGATGCGCCAGCACCGTAATCTCTACAAAAAATATGCGCGCGGCATTGACGTTGACGCCGTTTTGCAGGCTAAAATTAATCGATGAAACTCGAAGAAGCACCAAATCCAATTCTGTTGGCGGACTACACGCCGCCCGACTACCTGATCGACAAAGTCGATCTGTCGATCGCGCTCGACCCGTCGCGAACCCGCGTCAAGGCGAAATCATCGATCCGCCGCAACCCAAAACGCATTGCTGTCAACAACTCGGCCGCCTGCCCGCTCCGTCTCGACGGCGAATTTCTCGAACTCGAGAGCTTGGCCATCGACGGCGTTGAAATTCCGCTGCACGCCTACACGATGGATGAATCCGGCATCACTATACATGCGCCGCCATCGTCGCCGTTCAAACTGAATATCATCACGATCGTCAATCCGGAGGCCAACACCGCCCTGCAAGGCATCTACCGTTCGCGCGGCGTCTACTGTTCGCAGTGCGAAGCGCAAGGTTTCCGCCGCATCACGTTCT
>JANOAW010000519.1:0-1678 GCA_031411355.1 Hyphomicrobiaceae bacterium
GTCGACGGCGGCTGGACCGCGGAATGAGGAGGCGGATATGAAGTTCTACGGCTATTTTCGCTCGTCGGCGGCCTATCGGTGCCGCATCGCGTTCAACTTGAAAGGCATAGCGCCGACGTTTGTGCCCGTGCATCTGCGCAAAGGCGAACAGCGCGCGCCGGCATATTTGGCGCGCAATCCCCAAGGCCTGGTCCCGGCTCTCGAGACGGACACGGGCGTCATCGTCACGCAGTCGCTCGCCATCGTCGAATGGCTCGACGAGACCATGCCGACACCGCCCTTGCTGCCGTCGTCTGCCGCAGACCGCGCCCACGTGCGGGCGCTCGCGCTGTCGATCGCCTGCGATATCCATCCGCTGCAGAATTTGCGCGTGCTCGGTTATCTCAAGGCGGACTTGAAACACGATCAGGCCGCAGCCGATCGCTGGTGCCGGCATTGGATCGAGGACGGACTAGCCGCCTACGAGGCGACGTTGCTCGCAGCCGGCACGTCCGGCCGCTACAGTTTCGGCGATACACCTGGCCTCGCCGACCTCTGCCTGATGCCGCAACTGTTCTCGGCCGATCGCTTCGGCGCCAATGTCGCGCGGCTCGCGACCGTGCAGCGCATTCGAGCCAATTGCGAGGCACATCCGGCTTTCGCAGCAGCCCATCCGGCCAAACAGCCTGACACCGAACTCTGAAGCCCAATCGTGGCAGGCCGGGACACACCCCCATGACCGATCTGTTGTTCGTGTATGGCTCGTTGTCGAGCGCGGTCGATCATCCGCAGGGGCAGCGTCTCAGGCGCGAGGCAACTTTGGTCGGGCCGGCCGCGATCCAGGGGCGGCTGTTTCGCCTCTCGTGGTATCCGGGCCTGACGTCAAGCGATGACCCAGCCGACATCGTGTACGGCGAGGTCTACCGCCTGGACACACCCGCGGCCTCGCTGCGTTGGCTCGACGAGTACGAAGGCATTGAACCAAGCGCGCGCTCGGTCGCCTCGAGCGATGCCTATGAACGCCTGGTCTGCCGTGTCCGTGTCGCGGATGTGTTTTTGGACGCTTGGGTCTATCTCTATCGCGGCGACACGAGCGCGTTGCAGCGCGTCGCCGACGGCCGGTGGCGCGGATGAGCAACCCGATTATTGAACACACGAGATTTGTATGAACCACGACACCTACGACGACGCGTATATCGCTGGCATTCTGCACGATGTCGGAACCATCGCTATGGTGGGCGCGTCGGCGGATGCGCATCGACCGAGCTATTTCGCCATGAAATATCTGCTCGCCAAGGGCTACCGCGTGATCCCCGTCAACCCGACGCTGGCCGGCTCGTCGGTCCTTGGCCAACCCGCGGCTGCAGCCCTCGTCGATATCGTCGGCACCGTCGACATGGTCGATATCTTCCGCAATTCCGATGCGGCGCTAGAGGTGACACGGCAGGCGATCACGGCCAAAGACCGACTTGGAATAAAAATCGTGTGGATGCAACTCGGTGTGAGAAGCGATACTGCGTGCAGCGAAGCCGAAGCGGCTGGCCTGCGCGTCGTCATGAACAGGTGTCCCAAGATCGAATACGCTCGGCTGTCGGGAGAGATCGGCTGGGCCGGTGTCGACAAGGGCTCGATATCGTCGCGACGTCCCGTGCGCGGTCCCGGATTACAGAACCAGCGCATCGGCCCCAAGGTGTGATGC
>JANOAW010000520.1:0-11008 GCA_031411355.1 Hyphomicrobiaceae bacterium
GTCATGCCGGCATTTTCACAAATGCGTTCAG
Organism: Hyphomicrobiaceae bacterium; assembly: GCA_031411355.1. Lineage (GTDB taxonomy): Bacteria > Pseudomonadota > Alphaproteobacteria > Rhizobiales > Hyphomicrobiaceae > JABFRJ01. The sequence goes on from JANOAW010000520.1 coordinate 32, forward strand.
CGAGTGCGACCGCTTTTGCCAGCCCCTGACCGGGATCGACGACATACTGCGACAGCCCAAGTGACATTCCCTCGGTCGCCGAGTAGGTGCGTCCGGTCAACATCATGTCCATCATGCGCCCGACGCCGATCACGCGCGGCAACCGGACCGACGCTCCACCACCGACATAGATGCCGCGTTGCCCTTCGGGAAGCGCGTAGAAAGCTGACGCCTCCGCCACTCGAACGTGCGCGGTAAGGGCCAGTTCCAGGCCGCCGCCGATGACCGCACCCTTCAATGCGGCGACGACCGGAACCCGGCCGAATTGGATCGCCTCGAATACCGGTGTCCAACTCATCGAATGGGCAATGCCCTCGCCCGTATTGCGCTCTTTCAATTCGGACAGGTCGAGACCCGCGGAAAAGTTGTCACCGTTGGCGGCGAGAACTACCGCGCGCACATCGTCGGGTAGATCGATGAAAATTCGCCCGAGCGCGCGCACGACACGATCGTTGAGAGCGTTGCGTTTGGCGGCGCGGTCGAGCGTAACGATCAGAACTGGACCGCGCTGCTCGGTGGCAACAAGTGGTTCATCGGCCATGTGCAACTCCGCGGCGGCGCAAGATGTGGATGTCGCCATTCAGGCCCAAGCCGCTGAGCTGTCAATGTCGACAGCAGCCGACGTCCGTTTCAAGCTGGTCGTCAGAACGCCGTCGTCATACGACCCGGATTGAGAATGCCGGCGGGATCGAGCGCAAATTTGATGCGCTGCGACAGGTTCGCGAGCGCAGGGTCTTGCGGCTGAAACACGTCGACAGCGGCACGCACGGCCTCGTCGGCGCGCATGAGGGTCGCATGTCCGCCGTGGGTCGCGACGACGCGTCGAACATCTGCGGCGCCCGCATCCGCACTCGGTGCCACTTCGGCCCAAACCAGCCCACCTGACCAATCGTAGAACGCGCGCACCGCCATATAGCGGCTCAAAGCCGCCACCACGTTTGGTCCTTTGTTTGGCGCAGTCGAAATGCGCCAGATCTGCGCGTTGGTTTCGCTGAAAAATCCGAGCCGCCGCAACTCGTCCCAGAATGTCAGCGACAGATCGTTGTCGAGGTCATGCAGTTTTCCATAGGGTGACAACAGCTTGGCCAGGGCATCGCGACGATAGGCGATCGACGCCGGCGTATTTTCAAGCCGAATGGCGGTAACCGACTTACCCTGCGAGCGCACGGCCGCATGGTCGAGCGTCAATGCCAGGGGCTGCTGAATGTGCACGGCGCCGGACACTTCATACGGCGTGCCGACGGCCGCGCACAAAGCCTCCACCGCAATCTCGTCTGGCAGACCGAGCAGAACCAGTGTCGTGGTGCCGGCCGGCAGCGGTACGGTCTTGAACGTGACCTCGGTCAGCAGTGCGAGTGTTCCCCAACTGCCTGAGAGGCCCTTCACGAGATCGACCCCGGTGACGTTTTTCATCACGCGGCCGCCCGACTTGAACACTTCACCCGAGCCGCTCACGGCCCTGACGCCGATCAGATGATCGCGTGCTGCACCGGCGAACGCCCGACGCGGTCCGGACGCATTCATCGCGAACACGCCACCGATCGTCGCGCCAACTGCATCGGTGCCGATCAGTCCGGCATATTCCGACGGCTCGAACGCCAACATCTGCCCCGCTTTGGCAACCAACCCCAGAACTTCCGCGACCGGCGTACCTGAAAGCGCCGACATCACCATTTCATTCGGCTCATGCAGGGTGATCCCCTTCATGGCCCGCGTCGACAAGCGGTGCTTTGTCGCGAGCGGCCGTCCGATCGAACGCTTGGAGCCGGAGCCGCAGATTTCGACGCCGACCCCGGCCCGCGCCGCTTCGGCCAACATCTGTGCGGCATCCTTTTCGAACGCGGGACGCATGTCGGTTGCGAGCAACATCGATCGGGGCTCTCGGTGGGCGAAGACGAAGCGGCACCTTTATCATAAAATCCGGCCATGAAATCCGGGCCGGCACTTTGACGCGATGCCGCCGTCACGAAGCGCGACCGTGTGCCCGCCCCCTATGGCGCCCTCGACACTTTATGGTTGCCATTAGGGTTTACCCGGTGTTTTCGAACGTGGTCGGTACGCCGCCGATACAGTCACGGCTCAGCCAGCCGATCCGTTCTCACACAAGTCGACCCATCCGATGCAAGACCCCTGGCCGTCTGACTTCGACAAAGGCATAACGACCCACGGCGGTTGGGCGGCGACAGTCGGCGCCGCCGTGAAAGGCGACGGGCGAGCGCGCGCCGCCGTCCGCCATCGCGTCTATCAGATCATCGAGGTGGGCCGCGGTGACGATCGGGCCAGCCGCATTTTCGATGCCGTCATCGTCACGCTGATCTTGCTCAACATCGCAGCGTTCATGGCCGAGACGGTCAAGAGCATTCACGACCAGTACGGACATTGGTTGTGGTGGTTCGAGCTGGTCTCGGTGGTCATTTTCACCCTGGAGTATGCCGCTCGGCTCTGGACGGCAGTCGAGATGCCGTTTCTTGCCCGCATGTCGGCCACGAAGGCGCGGTGGACCGTGGCGAAAAAGGGTGCCTTGGTCATCGATCTGCTTGCGGTCCTGCCATTTTATCTGGCGATGTTGATCAATATAGATCTGCGCGTCCTGCGCGTTCTGCGCCTGGTCCGGTTTTTCAAACTGTCGCGATATTCTCCCGCCATGCATTCCCTCATCCGCGTCTTGTCGAACGAGCGGCGGACGTTACTTGGTGCCGGATTACTGCTCATCGCCGCGATGTTGATCTCGTCGACGGGGATGTATTTTCTCGAACACAACGAGCCGGATAGCAAATTCACATCGGTGCCTGAGAGCATGTACTGGGCCATTACCACCCTGACGACGGTCGGTTACGGTGACGCGACGCCGACAACCCCGCTCGGCAAGCTATGGGCCGGGCTCACCATGGTCATGGGTTTGTGCATCCTGGCGCTGCCGGTCGCCATTATCGCAACTGGCTTCGCGCAGGAAGCCGGCCGCCGCGACTTCGTCGTCAACTGGTCGTTGATGTCTCGCATACCCCTGCTCGCCGAACTCGACACCACCGAGATCGCAGCGGTCATGCCCCTGCTCCATGCCAATAACGCGCCCGTCGGTGCCGAAGTCATCGCAACGGGTGCACCAGGATCGGCGATGTACTTCATCGCCTCCGGCGCCATCGAGTTACAAGCCGGCGAACGGCGCGTTCACTACGCGACCGGCGATTTCTTCGGCGCGGTGGCATTGCTTGAAGGCGATGTGAGCCCGGGTAGCTTTCGCGCCGTGTCACGCGCGCGGCTGTTGAAACTTCATCGCGAGGATTTCAATCAACTCGAGCGCGTCAATCCGGCGATCGGCGCTCACATTCGGCGTGTCGCAGCCGACCGACGCCGTCGACGTGAAGACTATCAGTTGTCTCATCCGGGCGCCTGATAGACCGTTGCAACGGCTCCCAACCGTTAACCAACCGCTCCTGTCAGGGGTAGTTAACCGCGTCGGCGTGACCTAGGGCGGGGACGGGTCGCCGTCGAGTGTCCCATGCAACAGTGGGGCTCTTGAGATGCGTACTGCTTTGTCTGTCGCCGCGATCGCGATCGCAGCGACGTTTACCGTCGTGCCGCCAGCGCATGCCGCCAGTGAAAGCTGCCTGCCGGGCGCACTAAAGCAACGATTGTCACAGCTCCGCAGCCGCTTCGGATCGATATCAGTCGTCTCGGCGCACCGCTCCGGCGCCAAGATCAAAGGCTCGGGCAAAGCCAGCTATCATGCGAGCTGCCGGGCCGTCGATTTCGTACCACCGAGCGGGAAATACGCTGAAGTGGTGCGTTGGCTCTACGCCAATCACGAAGGCGGCGTCGGCACCTACACGTGCATGAGCCACGTTCACATCGACAACGGCCCGAATGTTCGCTGGAGCAAGTGCCGCTGATCGCCAGCCCGCGGATCAGATCGACGTTTGACCAATACCGGCTGCTCGCCTTAAGGCACACGCGAACCTTGGGAGACGACGCGTGTCCGCAGATGTACCAACGATCGTCGTCGGCGCCGGTGTCGTCGGCCTGGCCATTGGTGCCGAACTGGCACGGCGCGGGCGCGAAGTCGTGGTTCTCGAACAACATGCGCTGATCGGCTCGGAAGTATCGTCGCGCAACAGCGAAGTCATCCACGCCGGCATCTACTACCCACCGGGTAGTTTGCGCGCGCGCCTGTGTGTCGAGGGAAAGCGACGGCTCTACGCGTTCTGCAAGGATAACGGCGTCGCCCACGAACCGATTTCGAAGCTGCTGGTGGCGACGAGTGAGGCGCAGCTTCCGAAGTTGAAAGCGTTGCACGAAACGGCGATCAGGAACGGCGTCGACGATCTCCAGCCGCTCTCGGCCGCAGCAGCGAAAGTCCTGGAGCCGGAACTCGCCTGTGCGGGGGCCGTGCTGTCGCCATCGACGGGCATTGTCGACAGTCATGGTCTCATGACAGCTCTCGAAGGACACCTGTCGTCGCATGGCGGCCAAGTCGTCCTCGAAACTGAAGTGACGTCAGCGTCTCGGGGCGGCAACGGACTGTACACGCTGACCCTTGCCGACGGCTCGCCGATCACCTGTGAAACACTGATTTTGTCGGCCGGGCTGCACACCACCAAGCTCGCTCGCACGCTCGCGTTCGGGCCGCACTACCACGCCCCCGAAACGTATTTCGCCAAGGGCCAATACTACGCCCTGTCCGGTCGGTCGCCGTTCTCGCGCCACATCTATCCGATGCCGGACGGCGCCTGGCTCGGCTTGCATGCGACGGTCGATCTCGGCGGTCGCTGCAAATTCGGGCCCGACATCGCCTGGATTCCCGACATCGACTACGCCTTTGAACCCGAAAAACTCGGCGCCTTTCTAGATTTCATCCGCAGCTATTATCCAGCGCTCGACCCATCGCGGTTGCATGCCGACTACACCGGCATCCGCCCGAAACTCTATCGCGAGGGCGAACCCGTGGCGGATTTCCGCATCGATGGCGTCGAGGCCCACGGCATGCCGGGGCTGGTCATTCTTGCTGGCATCGAAAGCCCGGGCCTGACGTCGGCGCTCGCCATCGGTGGCTATGTGGCCGACATACTCGGCTGATCGTCAGCGTGCCGACGCGACCCGGTCGATGGGTTTCGTGCGCGCGAGCCCGACCTCCGCCAGATGGCCGTTGAGGCGTTCGCCCGGCAGTCCCTCGACCAGCACGGCACGAATGGCCAACAGCTTGGCGAGGTCGATGCCGGTTTCCAGCCCCATCTCTTCGAGCATCCAGACCAGATCCTCCGTGCAGATATTACCCGACGCGCCTGGCGCGAACGGGCAACCGCCCAGTCCTGCGAGGCAGGCGTCGAACGCGGTCACATCGGCATCGAGCGCTGCGACGACCAATGCGAGCCCTTGTCCGCGGGTGTCGTGAAAGTGTGCCCCGGACACTTTGTCTCGGCCGAATGCACCGTGTGCAGCTTTGAACAGGCGTTTCACCTGGGCGGGATTGCCGATACCGATGGTATCGGCCAATCCGACACTTGCAGCCCCGGCCGCCAGCAGCCTTTCGCCGAGAGCGATCACATTTTTATCGGGTACGACGCCCTCGATCGAGCAGCCGAACGACGTCGATAACGCGCCGACGACCTTCGGCCGCCGATCAACCGGTTGCGATCGCACCAAATCGATCACGGCCTTCAATTCATCGATCGACTGATCGTGCGTTTTGCGAACATTGGCCATGTTGTGCGAAACGCTGACCGAAATCGGCATTGAAATGACTTGAGCGCCGGCTGCGATGGCAGCCTCGGCGCCTTTTCGGTTGGGAACGAGAACCGCGGTCGTCAGCCCTTGATGTCGGCGTGCATGACGCGTCACCTCGGCAGCATCGCCCATCCCGGGAACCACCTTGGCTGGGACAAACGAGCAGACCTCCATTTCGGTCAGGCCGGCAGCAACGGCCTCATCGATCCACCGCAGCTTCAAGCGCGTTGGCATGATCGATTTGGCGATCTGCAGACCATCGCGCAGACCGACCTCGACGACATGGATATCGATTTTACTCATGGGTATCTCTGGCCAACTCTCAGAGACGATTTCTAGAACCTTAAGGCGCACCACGCCACCACTGAAACAACAGCAATCATTAACGCATCAGCATGCCACCGTTGACGTCCAGCACCGTGCCGGTGATGTGGCGGGCAGCGTCACTGGCCAGAAAGACCACGGCCGCTGCGACCTGGTCTGGTGTAGCGAGCATGCCGAGTGGCACGCGCGCTTTGAGGTCGGCGATACCGGCTTCTCCATGTGTCTCTCGCAGCATGGCGGTGTCGACGATCCCGGGCGCGACGGCATTGACGCGAATGCCGAGCGGAGCCGCGGAGCGCGCCAGCGATTTCGTCAGGCCGATCAAACCGGCTTTGCTCGCACCGTAGTGCACATGGCCCATCAGGGCGCCTTGGTGGGCGACGACCGATGACATCTGGATGATCACCCCCGAGCCTTGCGCACGCATGCGGGTCATGGCGGCACGGGCACACAGGAACGCGCCCGTCAGATTGGTCCGCAAGACCTCGTTCCACGATGCGAGCGACGTCTCGAAGATGGTCTCGGCCCGCGCGATGCCGGCATTGTTGACGAGCAGGTCGAGGCGCCCGAAAGCACTGTCGATCGCTTGAAACATGGCCTCGACCGCATCCTCGCAGCCGACGTCGCCATACACAGGCACGGCTCGTCGGCCTACTGCACCGATCTGGCTGACGACCTCATCGCAAGCCGCGTTTGACGCCAGATCGTTGACGGCGATGTCATAGCCCGCCCGTGCCAAGGCAATCGCAGTCGCGCGCCCTATGCCGCTCGCAGCACCTGTCACGATCGCAACCCGCACCGGGATCACGGCGTCGGATTGCTTTGTCCCGGCCGCGCCTCGATGCGGCGTTTCGGTTTCGGCTCGTTGCTTTGCACTTGCTTCGTCGCGGCCGGCAATTTGCCTTGCGCTAGCGGTGGCAAACCCGATTTCAACTTTTTCTCGACTTTGTCCTTGTCGTCGGGCTCGGGCTTGAGTTGCAGCGACTGCTCCCATTGGAAGCGCGCCTCACGCTCACGTCCGACCCGCCAGTAGGCATCGCCGAGATGGTCGTTGAGCACGGGATCGTGCGGTGTCAGCTCGACAGCCTTCTCGAGCCATTTCACGGCATCCTTGAAGTTACCGAGCTTGAAATGGGCCCAGCCGAGACTGTCGGTGATGTAGCCGTCGTCGGGCTTGAGCCGCACGGCCTTTTCGATATGCGATAGTCCGAGCTTCAAATTCTTGCCCATGTCGACCCAGCTGTAGCCGAGATAGTTGAGCACCTGCGCCTGCTCAGGCTCGAGTTTGAGCGCTTGCTGCAGATCGGTCTCGGCTTGCTGCCATTTCTTCAGCCGCTCGTAGCTGGTTCCACGGGCGTAATAAAGGTTCCAATACCGTTTATCGGGCCGAGTCAGGGTGTTGATGGCACGAGTATAATAGTCGACGGCTTCGCCATATCGCTTGTGGCCGCGCATGATTGAGCCGAGCGTGTCCAGCACCACCAGATTATTCTGGTCCGACTTGAGCAAGGCTTCCAGGGCATCCTTGGCCTCGTCGACCTTCTCCAGAGCGTTGAGATTCAAAGCCCGGCGGATGGCGATGGACGTATCGAGCGCGGAGCCCGTCGGGATGCGCGCGTATGTTGCATTGGCCATCTCGAACCGCTTCGCGCCTTCATAGATATTGGCCATAGTTGCGAGCGCGAATGGCATGTCGGGTTCGAGATAGAGCGCATATTGGATGTACACGGCGCTGGCACCGAGCCCGCCTTCGCTCATCAAGGCTTCCCCCAAGCCAAAGAAGGCCTCGGCCAGCCCTTGTGACGGCGTCGCCGCGATCAAAGGCAATTTGTCGCCACTCTCCAGTTGCTTCAAATACGCTTTGACCAGAGGGTGTCCGTCGCCGCGCGCCCGGTCGATCTGTTGCTGCAGAATTGTCTGAGCCAGCTTGGTATCGCCGGCATTGGAGGCGTGCTGCGCATAGGCCAAGGCGAACCGCAGCGTTTTATTTTCCCCACCGCGGCTGGCACGTTCGAAGGCGGCACGAGCATCGGTCTTGCGGCCGGCGACATCCGAAATCAACGCCTTGTGATAGCGATAGAAGGCGAGGATCGCGTCCGGAGACTTGCTTTGATCGAGCAGCTCACCCGCCTCCCGAGTCTGATCGGCGGCCTGTTTCGTCCAGGCTTTGGCGAGCGTTTTCGTCAGATCGCTGACTGGATTGCCACCGGATTTTTCGAACAGCGCTTCCGCATCGGCGAATTTTCCGGCTTTGAATGCAGTCAACCCGGCAAGCAGCATCGCCAGCTTGTTGTCGCTGTTGTCGTCGACCAGCTGTCGCGCCAGCTTGACCGCGCTATCGAGATCGCCGCGCATGACCGATAGCTCGAATGCCTGGTTGGCAATCGGCTGATTGCCCGGCGCCTGCGTCAGCGCGAGCGAATAGAATTTCGCGGCTTCGGCGACATCGTTGTCGTTGCGGGCAATACGCCCCGCCATGTAGCTGCCGAGCACCGACGAGTTTTTGTCATGCGACGCGCGGCTCACTGTCGCCTGCTGCGCGGACGCGGACGTTAAGCTGGCGGCCACCGCCAACAAGGCCGCGAGCGAGAGAGTTGTCAGGCGCATGAGAGCCCTTTCTGGAGCCGACGCGTCGGCCGAGGCGCACGCCTCGGCAAGGTGATCGTGACAACCGATACGTTCGAGTCGCCGGATAGTAGCAATACGGCAACGTCGGGAGAAACAAAACTTGCAGGGTCGACGCAGTTTATCGCAGGCGTCCCGAGACCATTTCTGAAAACGTCGCTGTCCATCGCAGCCGAACGGCTCACCCAGCCGGCGTCTTGCCCGCGAGAATTTGGGCGAACAGCGCCCGATCGATGTTGCCGCCGCACAATATCACTCCCACGCGCTTGCCGGCCATGCGTGAACGCTCCTGCAGCAAGCCCGCTAGAGGGGCCGCGCCCGCACCTTCCGCGAGATTGTGGGTATCTTCGTAGTAGGCCCGAATTGCGGCGGCAACGCCATCGTCCGTAACCCGAATGACACGAGCGACACCCGTGCGAATTATGTCGAGGGCTGCGGCATCCGGCACGCGCACCGCCATGCCATCGGCAAAGGTCAGGGCTGAATTGGTGGCGGTGAGCGTACCGGTTTCGACAGAAATGGCATAGGCTGCGGCGTTTTCCGACACCACACCGACGATCTCGGTCTTCAGACCCAGCAGGTCACGCACGGTGATCAGGCCGCAGATGCCAGACCCGAGACCGATCGGCACATAGACCGCATCGAGTTCGCCCGCCGCGCGGAAAAATTCGAGAGCATAGGTTGCGACACCTTTGACCAGATCGACGTGGAACGACGGCACCGCATGCAGGCCGAGCTCGCTGGCGACCCGCATGGCCTCGGACTTGGCCTCGTCGAAATCCCGACCGTGCTCGATCAATTCGGCCCCGAAGGCACGCATGGCCGCGTTCTTTTCGACCGAATTGCCGTGCGGCACATAGATCACCGCGCGCAGACCAGCCTGAGCGGCGGCGAGCGCGATCGACTGGCCGTGATTGCCCCGCGTCGCCGACACCACGCCCCTCACAGCCGGTTCGCGACGGCGCAACGCGTCCATGTAGACGAACCCGCCACGCACCTTGAACGCTCCGGTCGGCGTGTGATTTTCGTGCTTGACCCAGACCTCGGTCCCCGTCCGTTTGGCCAGCAACGGCCACGCATATTGCGGCGTCGGCGGCATGTGCCGATACACGAGGCGCGCGGCCGTTTCGAGGTCGAGATGGGAGAACAAGGGCATCGGTCGCGGTCGTCCCAGGAACTGCGAAATCAGATCTGCACCGTCGCACGCTGCAGCCACCCTGTCACCGTGACCGCGCGAACGGCCTCGCCATTGCCAAGCCACAGGCTCCGTGTAACAGCGACGAAACGCGCAATTCAGTGCCGAATCGGGTGTGCAGTCGCACGCGCCGAGGATTGCCGAGGATCACGGTCATGTCCGATCAGCCCCAAATCGACCCCATTGCCGCGCCGATCGCCGCCGCCGATCCGACCATGTACGTGCAGGACGGCTCGGTACTGATCGGCATAAGCCGACAAGGCCGCGAGTGGAGCCCCGAGACGATCGAGTTGAAGCTCGCCAATCGACACGGCCTGGTCACGGGTGCCACCGGCACAGGTAAGACTGTCACCCTGCAGGTACTTGCCGAAGGCTTTTCGGCAGCTGGCGTCCCCGTGTTCGCAGCCGACATCAAAGGCGACTTGTCAGGCATCGCCGCCATCGGCACGCCGCGCGCGCAGATCGCCGAACGCGCCAAGGAAATGGGGCTTGAAAAAACCCATGGCTACGCGTCTTTTCCCGTCACGTTCTGGGATATCTTCGGCGACAACGGCCACCCCGTGCGCGCGACCGTGCAGGAAATGGGACCGCTGCTGCTGTCTCGCCTCCTGGAACTGACCGAGCCGCAGGAGGGCGTGCTCAACATCGCCTTTCGCTGGGCCGCCGACGAGCGCGAAGCCGGCGACGACGACATGACGATCCTCGACTTACAGGATCTGCGTACCGTCATCGACGAGATGGGCAAGAAGGCCGGCGAGCTGCGCTCGAAATACGGCAACATCGCCCCCCAGACCGTCGGCGTCATCCAACGCCGCTTGCTGGTGCTGGAAGAGCAGGGTGCAAACAAGTTCTTCGGCGAGCCGGCACTCGACATCGAAGATTTCATCAAACTTGCGCCCGACGGCCGCGGTATGGTCAACGTCCTGGCGGCTGAGAAACTGATGCACACGCCGCGTCTCTATGCGTCGTATCTGTTGTGGATGCTCGACCAGCTGTTCGAGAAGCTGCCGGAAGTTGGCGACCTCGACAAACCAAAACTGGTGTTCCTGTTCGACGAGGCGCATTTGTTATTC
>JANOAW010000521.1:0-9047 GCA_031411355.1 Hyphomicrobiaceae bacterium
AATCATTAATAATATTCCAAAAATCGTCAAGAAGTTGGTTTGCTCCGCTGGGACCGCCTCTCGCGATCTCATAGTCAGGAAAAAGATCGTAAGCTCGCATGTAACCAGATAGATAATGCTCGAATGCTGCTGAAGATGACATGTTATCCACCTTCGTAAGGGCTTCTCTCAGTGACACTCTAGCTTGCTCTTTTTGCATCTCGGCCAACGTTTACTCGCCGAGGGCGCACAGCTCGCGCCCCCGAATCATTCTACAATTTTGAGATAAGCATCCTCAAGCCATCAGCCAAGATGGCTGACAAATTTCGCTGACAGATAGGCCTGCAAACCTTCGACGCCGCCTTCGTGGCCGAAGCCTGAATCCTTGATGCCGCCAAACGGCGTTTCCGGGAGCGCGATGCCGAAGTGATTGATCGACACCATGCCCGCGTCGAGGGCATCGGCAACCTTGGCCGCGGTCTTGCCGTCTTTCGTGAAGGCGTACGATGCCAAGCCGAACGGCAGGCTGTTGGCTTCGGTCAGCATGGCGTCGGTATCCTTGAAGCGCATCATCAAGGCGACGGGGCCGAATGGCTCCTCGGTCAAGATGCGCGCACCCTTGGGAATGTCGGTCAACACTGTCGGCTCAAAGAAGTTGCCTTGATTGCCGATGCGCTTGCCGCCGGTGGTTGCTTTGGCGCCGCGCTCCAAGGCATCGCCGACCAGCTGCTCCATGGCGTTGACGCGGCGCGGGTTGGCGAGCGGCCCCATCTTGGACGCGGGGTCGAGGCCTTCACCTACTTTGGTGCCGGCCATGAGGTCGGTGAACTTGCCGACAAACTTGTCGTAGGCCTTTTCGTGCACGAAGAAGCGGGTCGGCGATACGCACACTTGGCCGGCGTTACGCGTCTTCATGCCGTGCAGAAGGCCTGCGACCTGATCGGTTTCGACGTCGTCGAAGATCAGCACGGGGGCGTGGCCGCCGAGTTCCATCGTGGCGCGCTTCATGTGCAATGCTGCGAGCGCATTGAGTTTTTTGCCGACCGGCACCGAGCCCGTGAACGAGATCTTGCGGATGATCGGATTGGGAATGAGATACTCGGAAATCTCGGCCGGTACACCGTAGACGAGATTGATCACGCCGGCCGGAACGCCTGCGTCGTGGAAGCATTTGACGAACTCGATCGGCGAGCCCGGCGTTTCCTCGGGGCATTTGATGATGATCGAGCAGCCGGCGGCCAAGGCGCCACCGATTTTGCGCGCGGCCTGGCTGACCGGGAAGTTCCAGGGCGAAAAGCCGGCGACGACGCCGATCGGCTCCATCAGCACCATGTTGCGCACGCCGTCGGCGCGGGCAGGGATGATGCGGCCGTAAGCGCGGCGACCTTCCTCGGCGAACCACTCGATGATGTCGGCCGATCCCATCAACTCGACCTTGGCTTCGGCGACAACTTTGCCCTGTTCCATGGTCATAATGGGGGCAATGGTGTCGACGCGGGCACGCAACAGGTCGGCCGCTTTTTTGAGAATTTTGCCTCGCTCGAACGCGGACACCTTGCGCCAGACTCTGAAGCCTTTGTCGGCTGCAGCGACGGCCTTGTCCAAGTCCTGCTTGGTCGCGAGTGACAATTTCGAGAGCGGCTGATTTGTGGCGGGGTTCATGACGTCGAACGTCGAGGGGCCTGAGGCGTCGAGCCATGCGCCGTCGATGTAATGCTGGAGCTTCGGCAGGTAGGTGGAGGTCGTGGTCATTGGTAAACTCTCGTGAGGTCGTTGCAAAGAAGGGCGGGTTGGGGTGTGATCTAAATCTTGCGCGGTTAAACGGCAGCCGCGGTCAGAGTGCAAGGGTGCAATTGCCTTGCATGCCTTGCGACCCGTATTGGCTGAGACGATAGCTGCCTCGCGAGTTGCATTTCCAGCCGCCTGTAAACACACATTTTCCACGTTCTTCGGTTATTCTGATCGTCGTTCATAAAGAGTGTCGGCACAGAGGGCATCGGCATGTCGCACGTGGCAAATGCTGTCCCGGATTCGTCGGGCCCGGATTCGACGGGGCCGGACTCGCTGGGAATAACCCGCGATGCAATCGTCCGCGGCGCTCGCATCGGCGCCGCAGCGTTGATCGGTTTCGGCGTGATGCTGTTCATCGCCTCGCATTGGCTCGACATGGACCGGCGCATGCGCTTCGGGCTCGTCGGGGCAGTCGTCGTCGCGGCCGGACTGATGGCGATGCTCAGTGCGCGATGGCGCACGCCTGCCGCCCTCGTGACGACCATGGCGATCGGCGGACTGCTCGCCCTCGTCGGCATAACCTATCAGACGGGTGGCGACCCGTGGCAATTGTTCGCCCTCTGGGCCGCCCTGACCCTGCCGATCGCCCTCGCTGCACGCCATGACGCCGTCTGGTGTGCGTGGACGTTGGTCGCCTCGACCGCGCTCGCTCTGTGGGTTCATGAGTTGGTCGGCTGGGGGCCGCGGGGTCGCTACAACGTCGTCGTGATCGCGCAGTGGGGAATGCTCGCCAGTCTTGCAGCCGTGCTTTCGCCGTGGGGCCGGTTCGAGCGCCGGATCGGATCGTCACGTTGGGCCTTCAAGCTGTCAGCGATTTTAGTATTCGTCGCGATCACCAAGGACGCCGTCGCGTCATTGTATGGGGACGGGGTCGTTTTCCTGGCCGGTGTGGTCGTGATCGGCGCACTGCTGGCGGTGCTGATCTATGCGCGGCCATTCGATTTTTCTCTTCTGGCCGGCGCGGCGCTCGCGGCCGACGTCGTCCTGATCGCAGCCCTCTGGCGGTTCGCTTTTCGAAGTTTTTCAAGCGCAGACATTTTCGGCTTCCTCCTGCTCGGCATCATTTCGGCCGGCATCGTCATCGGGAGTGTCCGCATACTTCTCGACGTCGGCGGCCGCGCTGGGGGCGTGACATCTGCATCGACGGATTTGAAGCCGGGTTTGGCACAGTGGCCTGCCGTGCTGCTCAGTGCGGTGGGCGCCCTGATGGCATCCGTGCCGTTCTTGTTCGTCTTCGGCATATTTTTTGGTCCGGTATTATCGACTGGACCAGTCTCGATCGTTGTCGGGGCGGGCACGCTTGCGGTCGGCGCGGTTTTGGCGGCCGGCGGCAGCGCGTACGGCTTCCGTCAGATATTTGCCCTGATCGCCCTGCTGACCGGCGGCTGCGTCATCGGATATGGCTTGTCGGTGTCGACGACACTCGGCACCGCGTTTGCTCTCGGCGCCGTCATTGCGATTGGGCTGGCGTACATCATCCCGGCAGTCTGGATCGCAGCGTTGCTCGGGTTCGTGGCAGCCATTTGCGTCGTTGCCGCCATCGCAATCATACCGCAAGCAAACATCTTCCGAGCGCTACAGCATCCGCCGATCGTCGCGCTGATGGCAACGACTTTGGCTGGCTTGGCGCTGCTTGTCACAGTCCAGGGGCCTCGACCAATTCATTGGCTGTCTGCGACACACGTCGACAAAGGCACGGCATTCGGGCTCGGCTGGGTTACGGCGATGCTACTGGCAACATGCGCCGCTGCGGGGCCGACGTTTCTGCTCGGGGCGACCGTCAGCACGCGAGCCGTCTCGTCCTTGACGGTCGGCGCCCAGCTTTTTGAACTCACGCCGGCACGTTGCCTGGCTTTGGTGCTCGTCGTCGCCTCGGTCGGATACGCCTTTGCGCGCGCAATGGTGCGGCCCACGCCGACCGCAGTCGCGTTGGCGCTAAGCGCGATCGTATTGGCATATCTGTCGCCGCCGTTCGCGATCGCGCTGATCGTCGGTTGCGTCATGAGCGCGCTCGGCAATCGCAGCACAGGCGTTCTGGCCGCCGTCGTCGGCGTATGGTGCATCGGCGCCCTATATTATTGGCTCGGCGTTCCGTTCGAATACAAGGCGCTGATCTTGACCGCGCTGGGCCTCCTTCTCGGTCTCGTGACGCTGTTCGACGGCCGTGTGTCGACTGGCGAGGGCATGCCGAGAGGACACATTGTCGACCGGGCTTCGCTCGCTTCCAAGCTGATGGTCGCTGGCGCACTGGTCGCGACCGGGGCAAGCGTCATGGCCAGTATCGTCAAGCACGAAGCGATCCTGCGCGAGGGGCGTATCGTCTACGTCGCGCTCGCGCCGGTCGATCCGCGCTCGTTGATGCAGGGAGATTTCATGGCGCTCCGCTTCACCATGCCGACCGTGCCAGCCGACCTGCTCGGGCGTGCCCGTTTGCAAGCGGCAGCAATTCTCGACGGCCGCGGTGTCGCCACGTTGCGCCGCATCGCCGATCATCCGGTCACGTTGTCGGGCGATGAAGTTACCATCGATCTGACGGCCAAAGGCACATGGACTGTTGCGACCGACGCATTCTTTTTCCGCGAAGGCCAAGCCAAGATCTTCGAGGCGGCACGGTTTGGCGAATTCCGCCTCAAGCAAGACGGCTCAATCGTGCTGATCGGGCTTGCGGACAAGGATTTGCGACCCCTCGGTCGTTGAGGTGCGACGTGTCGCGGTGCGGGCGCGATCACGGCAGATCAAACCGGCGTGTTTTTTTACTTGCGTTGGCCGATTGCCTTTGCTATCGGGACGATGCTCATGATCATCTCAACTTCGGGAGTGGATCCTCAAGGTCCGCTCTTTTTCTGTTGAGGTTACGCATTTCGGTGCGCCGCCGCGGTGATCGGGGGCGGAATTGATCATCAGCTCTCACGCAGGTTCATGCTGACGATGCCCACGGATAGTGGCCAAATGCTCATGGATGCGCGGTTCATTCGTGAAACCGGTATTGCCGCGCGCATCGCGGAGGCAATCGAACCCGTTCTGGTCGATCTCGGCTATCGGCTGGTTCGAGTCGCGGTCGCGGGCCGTCAAGGTCAAACCGTACAGATCATGGCGGAGCGCCCGGATGGCACCATGACGGCTGGCGATTGCGAGCGCGTGTCGCACGCCGTTTCGCCTGTCATCGATGTGCTCGATCCAATCGCGCATGCCTTCGCGCTGGAAATTTCCTCGCCCGGAATTGATCGGCCGCTCGTTCGGCCGTCCGATTTCGAGGATTGGGCGGGACATGATGCCCGCATCGAGTTGCGCGAAACGGTGTCGGGCCGCAAGCGGTACAAAGGCACACTCGAAGGTGTCACCGACGGGGAAGTGCGGATGCTGACCGAAGTGACACCTGAGGCCGGCGGTAAGCCGGAAGATGTCGTGGTCGGCTTTCCGTTGGCGATGATTTCGGAAGCCCGGCTGATCATGACCGATGAATTGATTCGCGCATCGTTGACGCGCGCCAAGAAAGCGCGAGAAGCGCGTGGCGAAACCGACGACGCGGCGATGGACGGCGCTGAAATGCCCGACGACCTTGAAGACGTGACACCCTCACCGAAGAAGCATTGACTCGATTGATGTCGATGAACTGGGGTTCATCGACGTGCTCCAACCGCAGATGAACACCAGTTCATCTGCAAACTTATCAAGGATCATAAAATGGCTCAGGCAGGGATCGCAGCCAACCGGTTGGAGCTGATGCAGATCGCCGACGCGGTCGCGCGGGAAAAGATGATCGATCGCAAGATCGTCATTTCGGCGATGGAAGATGCGATCCAGAAAGCCGCCAAGGCCAAATATGGTGCCGAAAACGATATTCGCTGCTTCATCGATCCGCGTTCGGGTGAAACCAAGCTGACGCGTGTGACGACAGTCGTCGAGTTGGTCGAAAACGAGGCGACGCAGGTCGCGCTCGCCGACGCGCAACGCAAGAACAAGGCTGTGGCCGTTGGCGAAGAGATCGTCGAAACGCTGCCCGCTTTCGACTATGGCCGGGTCGCGGCCCAGAATGCCAAACAGGTCATCGTGCAAAAGGTGCGTGACGCGGAACGCGATCGTCAGTTCGGCGAATACAAGGATCGGGTCGGCGAGATCGTCAACGGCACGGTCAAACGCACCGAATATGGCAATGTCATCGTCGATCTCGGCAAAGCCGAAGGCATTATTCGTCGCGACGAGATGATCCCGCGCGAAAACGTGCGCCTGAACGACCGCATCCGCGCCTTCATGTACGAGGTGCGTCGCGAGCAACGCGGGCCGCAGATATTCCTATCGCGGGCTCGTCCGGAATTTATGATGAAGCTGTTCGCGCAGGAAGTGCCGGAAATCTACGACAACATCGTGCAGATCAAATCCTGCGCTCGTGATCCTGGCAGCCGAGCCAAGATCGCCGTCATATCTCGGGATCAGTCCATCGATCCGGTCGGGGCGTGCGTTGGCATGCGCGGTCAACGCGTGCAGGCGGTGGTGGCTGAATTGCAGGGTGAAAAGGTCGACATCATCCAGTGGAAGCCGGACGCCGCGGAGTTCATCGTCAACGCCCTCGCGCCGGCCGAAGTGACCAAGGTCGTGCTCGACGAGGATTCCAACCGCATCGAAGTGGTGGTGCCCGAGAGTCAGTTGTCACTCGCCATCGGTCGTAAGGGCCAAAACGTGCGCCTGGCGTCACAGTTGACGGGTTGGGATATCGACATCGTCACCGAGCAGGAAGAAAGCGAACGTCGCCAGAAGGAATTCTCCACGCGTTCGGCCCTGTTCATGGAAGCCCTCGACGTCGACGAAGTCATCGCTCAGCTGCTTGCCTCCGAAGGTTTCGAGACCGTCGAGGAAGTGGCGTTCGTGGACGCCAACGAGATCGCGCACATCGAAGGCTTTGACGAGAGCACGGCTGAAGAAATTCAGACACGCGCGCGCGACTTTCTCGAGGCCCAGGAGGTGAAGCGCGACGAGCGGCGCAAGGAACTCGGCGTCGCCGATGATTTGAAGCCGGTCCCCGGCATGACCACGGCCATGCTGGTCGCGCTCGGCGAGAACGACATCAAGTCACTCGAAGATTTTGCGGGTTGTACACCCGATGATTTGACGGGTTGGGTCGAGCGGCCGAAATCGAAGGATGTCGAGGCGATCAAGCACAAGGGCGCGTTCGCTGCCTTTGATACGTCCAAGAAAGATGCCGAGGAAATGATCATGCAGGCGCGTATCCTCGCCGGCTGGATCACGCAGGCCGACCTCGACGAGATGAAGGCCAAAGCCGACGCAGCCGCGGCCGCGGCTGCCGACGCAGCCGAAGCGGCGGCAGCCGCCGCGCCTGCCAGTGCAAAAACCTGAGACCGACGACGTAGAGGAGCCTTCGTGACCGATCCGGTGCCAGCCGACGAGGACGACAAACGCGCGCGCCGGACGGCTTCACCGCTCCGGATGTGCGCTTTGTCGCGCGAGGAGAAACCGGTCGATGCCTTGCTGCGGTTCGTCGCCGGCCCGGACGGTGCCATCGCCGCAGACGTCGGCGGCAAACTCGGCGGTCGCGGCGTGTGGGTTACGTCCACGCGCGCGGCTCTCGAGTTGGCCATCAAGCGGAACGTGTTCGCTAAATCTCTCAAGATGCACATTATCGTGCCGACCGAGTTGATCGAGACGATCGAGCACCAATTGCGTGAGCGCGTGCGCCAATCGCTGTCGTTCGCCAACAAGGCGGGGCTGGTCGTGACCGGTTTCACCAAGGTCGAAAAGGCCGTCGAAGCCGGCAAAGTCGCGCTTTTGATCGAGGCTGCGGACGCGGCCGAAGGCGGGGCCGAGAAGCTCCGGCGCAAATTTATCGCTATTGCCACTGCCGCAAACCGTCCGGCCATGCTAACGAGTTCTTTGCGGATTGCAGATTTGAGCTTAGCCATCGGGCGATCTAATGTGGTACATGCTGCTCTGAGCGAGGGCGGACAGTGCCGCGCTTTCCGACGGGAGTGCCTGCGGTTCGAACGATTTCAGACGAGTGACGACGGCTCGGGTGTCAGTCCGGATAGTTCCGAACTGCATGCTTGACGCCACAATGGCCGATAGGTGTTCGGCCCAGCCAAAGCGGGATGACGACGTTCAAGCACGCCAGAGATAGATATTCGGACGGAACAAGACACGATAAGTGAAGTTTCCCGCTGACTCGCGCAAAGCGCATTGTGCTACACAGGTTGTGTCACAAGAGCATGCGTCGCGTGTCGGTTGAACACGGACCAAGTATGAGCGAGACGAAAGACACGACTGGCAACGCTACCCCGGCAACCCCGGGCACAGCCCCTGCACGTAAACCGCTGACATTGTCGCGGAAGGTCGATGCCGGCCACATCCGGCAGAGTTTCAGCCACGGTAAGTCAAAGACCGTTGCCGTCGAGCGTAAGAAATCATTCAAGTTGCCCGTGCCGGGTGCTGATGGCGCCGGTGGCGGACAGACCGCACATCGCGTTGGCAATCTCTCGTCGTCTGAGAACGAGAGCCGCATGCGTGCTCTCGAAGCCAACAAGGTCCGCTCTGCCGCCGAAGCAGCGAAGCGTGCCGAAGAAGAGCAGGCCCGGGAAGCTGCGGCTGCTGCCGAACGTAAGGCCGCCGAAGATGCGGCCCGCGCAGCACAGCCGGTGGCCGAGCCGGCGACGACCGCACCAGACGTACCGTCGGCGGATCGGACTGCGGCTACGGTGCCTGCGTCCACGATCACGGCGACACCGTCTGCGCCGCCCGTGCCTGCATCAGCCGCCCCCTCGCCTGCCGCCCCGTCCGCAGCCGGCCTGTCGACGTCGTCGACCCCGGCACCTGAGCGTTCGAGCACAATGACTGCGTCGGCGCCTATGGCGACGGCGCGTGCCGCGCAAGGTCCTGGCCCAGGTCCGCGTCCGCTGCAATCGACTGGCCCATCCACAGCGCCGCAAAATTACCAACGGCCGCCCCCACGTCCGGGTGATCGTCCTGGCGATCGCAGTGGTGACCGTGCCCCCCCGCGCACGGGTGATCGGCCCGGTGGCGATCGCGGCCCCTATCGTCCGGGTGGCGATCGTGGTGGTCCGATGGCGCGCAGTCCAAGTGGTCCTGGGCGTCCCGGCGACAATCGCGGACCTCTATGACCCCGAGAAGATGCCGGAAGACCTCCGCCGCGCCCACGAGGCCAACGATGAGGTGCTCGAACGCATCTACATCGGTCGGCACTTCCGCTGAACCCGTTAAAATATCGATCGCAGATCCAGCACGAAACCAGGTAGCACATCCTCGCCGCT
>JANOAW010000522.1:0-2837 GCA_031411355.1 Hyphomicrobiaceae bacterium
CGCCGAGATGGCGCAGGCGGCGCGGTGGCTTGCGAGCGTCGGCGCTCCCGATCGGGTCGCGGTGGTGCCTGGAAATCACGACATCTACACCACCATGCGCGGGGATCGTGGGCTCGAGCGCTGGGCCGGCTAGTTGCGCGGCGACGCGGAGCAGGCGCGTGCGTTTCCGTATGTGCGCCGCATCGGCGAAGTGGCCTTGATCGGTCTCAACTCGGCGAAGGAAACGCCACCGTTCATCGCAGCAGGGCGATTGGGCGAGGCGCAGATCGCCGATCTCGCGGCGATCCTGGATGACCTTGGTCGCCAGCGTGTGTTTCGTCTTGTCATGATCCACCATCCGCCGCTGCCGGGCCAAGCTCATCCCGCGATGGCCTTGCGCGATGCCGACGCGCTGGCACGAACTCTGGCTGTGCATGGTGCTGAATTGGTGGTGCATGGGCATAATCACCGGCCGTCGCTGCTGCACGTCGGAGCTATGCGGACACCGGTGGTCGGTGTGCCGGCGGCATCCATGAGTATCGCCCATCCGTATGAGCCGTTGGCCCGTTACAATCTCTATTCGCTGTCTCGGCCGAGCCATAGCGACGCGTGGTCCATTCGCATGCAGAGCCGTGGTCTGCGAGCACCCGATGGGCCAATCGAGCCGATCGAATCCAAGCTTTTGACCGCGGCAGCGTGACCCTCATCGCGCGGCCGTGTTAGCGGATCTGCGCACGAGCCAACCGACCGTCATGGGATTGCCGTCATGAAGCGCGCCGCGGGTGTCTATGTCATCGCCGTCACGCCGTTCCACGAGGACGGACGCATCGACGACGCCTCGACCGATCAGATGGTCGAGTTTTATCGCGGATGTGGCGTCACCGGTATGACCATTCTCGGGGTCATGGGTGAGGCACCGAAACTCGACACCGACGAAGCGCTCGGTTTTGCGCGCCAAGTCATCACGCGCTGCGGCACGTTGCCGGTCATCGTCGGCGTATCCGCGCCGGGTTTCGCTGCCATGCGCAAGTTGTCTGCGGGGGTGATGGACATGGGGGCGGCCGGTGTCATGATCGCGCCGCCCGCGAGCCTGCGCACAGATGAGCAGATCGTCGGCTACTACGATCAGTGCGTGGCGGCGTTGGGCGACAAGACCCCGTTCGTCATTCAAGATTTCCCGCAGGCTACGGGCGTGCAGATGTCGGTCGGCGTGATCAAGCGCATCGTCGAAACGCATTCGTCCTGCATGATGCTGAAGCACGAGGACTGGCCGGGTCTCGAAAAAATATCCGCGCTGCGTGCGCTGGAGGCGGCAGGACACCTGCGGCCGTTGTCGATTTTGACCGGCAATGGCGGCGTGTTCCTCGACTTCGAGATGGAGCGGGGGGCCGATGGCGCGAACACGGGCTATGCGTTTCCGGACATGCTCGTCGATGTGGTGCGCCTGCAACGTGAGGGCCGACGCGACGCGGCACATGATCTGTTCGATGCCCATTTGCCATTGATGCGATACGAGCAGCAGCCAGGACCGGGCTTGGCCGTTCGGAAGATGGTCCTCGCTGCACGCGGGGCGATCCGGTCGGAGGCGCAACGTGCCCCGGGGGGCAAGTTGTCGACGTCGGCACGCAATGAGGTGGCGTATCTGCTGCAACGCTTGGCTGTGCACGACGAGCGGGCGGGCGGGCTCGCTGAAAAAATTCGTCCGCTCTAGCGGTTCAGGCGTGCTTGTTCATGTAACATCAGCACTTTTCAGGGACAAAAAGGCGGCGTAACATTTGCATCGATCGTCGGCATCGTATGCCGGCTGTCGCGAGCCCGCGTAGCATTGCGCATCGGCTGTGGCGTTCTGTGGAGTTGGTACAACAATGGCGTCGACCATCGCTTCGATCTTGCGCGCCTCCGCGGCTCCATTGAAACCAACCATCGCACTTGTCGAGGACACCGGGGTGACGGGTGAAGTTGTCCCGATCACGAGCAAGGCCGCCCTGACCATCAGCGATCTCGCCGATCTGACAAATCACACGCGCACCGTCAAAGTGGTCAACACCGCCGACGGGAAATCGACCTCGGCCGCGAGCTATGTCGCGCCTACCACGTCCGGCACCTACCAGATCGTCGTCACCGACGTCGACAAAGTATCCGGGACGAGCGTCACGGCGGTGTTCACTTTCACGCTCGATGTCGATGTACCCGATGCACCGACCTTGCAGCTTGTCACCGACACATCCGGCACGCATCTCGTCACGTCCGACGGCACGCTAGTGCCGGTCGGCGCTGAACAGGGTGCGAAAGTCGAGTACCTCGTCGCCGGCGGCCCCGGTTCGACCACCGCCACATGGACGACCACACTTCCCGTGTTCACTGTCGACGGCAAATATACAGTTTTTGTGCGTCAGACAGATGCGGCCGGCAACATGTCGGACATCAGCGACAAGTTCGTATTTACGCTGGACACGGCACCTCCGGCGAAGCCGGCGGTTGTCCTCGCGTTCGACGCCGCAGACGGCAAAGTCGACGGCATCACCGACAAGGACGGCTTCACGGTCACGGGCAATGCGACCGACGACGTCGTCGAATACAGCCTCGACAAAGGTGTGACCTGGACCAAGACCGCCCCGGACAAACTCGCCAATGGCGATTACGAGTTGTTGGTTCGGCTCACGGACACGGCTGGCAACACCTCGCCGGTATCCGACACGCTCAAGTTCACGATCAAGAAGGCCGTTCCTGGCGGTCCCGACAACCCGCACATATCCAATGATTCTGGTGCCGACGACGGCGACGGCATCACCAACGTCGTGCCGACGTTCGAAACCGATTCACTGCCGAAAGGCGCACACCTCCAATTTCAGGTCAAA